>MGVB01000147.1:3238-5662 GCA_001800275.1 Elusimicrobia bacterium RIFOXYA12_FULL_57_11 | reverse complement strand
GGAACGGCAGGGTGGCGAGTTTCCCCCGCAGTGACTGCGGCGCTTCCGGCGCCGGCGGGATGTCTTTTACCGAACGGTCCCGCTCCTCCACTTTTCGCGTAAAAAAAACTATATGGACCAGCAGCATCAGCGCTGTTATGCCTATGCAGAACCAGAACACCCCGGGAATGCCCCAACCCAGACCCATAATTTCCCTGCCGCCCGCGGAGAGGAACTTGGCGTCAGTGCGCATGTACGGCGAGGCGAAGCTTTCCATCATGATACCGAGGTTCATTATGGCGTAAAGCAGGCTGTAGCTTACCGTGGCGGTCCGCTCGTCGGTATATTCTTTCACCCCCGCGTAAAGGGCGGGCTGTATCACGCCTTCGCCAAAAGCCATTACCAGCAGGCCGATCCAGGAAAACATGAAAGCCGGAGAAAGCTGAAAATTTATGCCGAACAGGTCGAAAGCCGCCAGCGGCGTTATAGAGAGGCTGGCGGCCATTGTAAGCAGAAGGCGTCCGCCGAGAAGGAAAACAAGGCACAGCGTAAGCGCCTTACGCACCCCGAGCCGGTCGGAAATAAAGCCGCCGCCGAACATGAAGAGCGTGACCAGCCCCGTAAACAGGGAGACGCTCCAGCCGGTAAGCTGGTCCCCCATCCCCATACCCTCCGGGCCCAGAAACAGAGTCATAAGGTTAAGCATCCCGAAATAGGCTATCCCGTCGCCAAAATTAACGGCGTTAACCAGCCAGAATCCTTTTGAGGCGCTGAAAACCAGGCATAGTATTTCCTTTAAAGAGGTTTTATCCTGCTGGTTTCCGGTCATATGTGCTTCCCCTGGAACTGCCGCTTTCCCGGCCGCGCGCCGGCGTATTTATATAAATGATATAATTTTTGTCGCATGGCGGAAATAGGCGGCGCTGAGCCCAGAATACTGGTAATAAGGATGTCGTCTTTGGGCGACATTATCCTTGCCGCGCCTGTTTTCCGCAATCTTAAGGAAAAATGGCCCCTGGCCAGGGTGGATATACTGGTCAAACCTCAGTTTCTCGGAACGGTTTCTAAAAATGCCTTTATCGATAACGCTGTTCCCTTTACCGGCTTCCTTGCGGCGCTGCGGACAATAAATTCAACTCGTTACGATATTATCATCGACCTCCACGCGACACTGCGCAGCAGGCTTATCTGCCTGGCCACCCGTTGTCCGCTGAAGCTGCGCTACCGCAAAGATTCACTGGCAAGGAAACTTTTCGTGAATTTCCGCATTCCCAGCCCCGCCCTCGAAAAACATACCCTGGACCGCTATCTTGACGTACTTGCCCCTCTGGGAGTGCCGGTGCTCCACCACGGCCCCGAATTGGGCGACTGGATTACCGGCACACCGGGCCCCGCCCTGAAACCAGGCCCGCTCAGGATCTGCCTCCTCCAAAGCGCGTTCCTTGGTGACTGCGTACTCACCCTTCCGCTCCTGAAAAAACTGCGGGAAACGCTGCCCGGGGCGGCTATTTCCGTGGTTACCCGTCCTGAAGCCGCGGAGGTTTTTGAGGCTTCCGGCCTGGCCGCGGAGATTATAGAAGACCGGAAAAAAAGTTCATCGTCAGCCTTTGCGGAGTTCAACCGCCTCTCCGCGGAACTTTCAAAACGCGCTTTTGACGCGGCCATCATACCACACAGGTCGCTGCGCAGCGCGCTGCTGGCCTGGCGCTCGGCCATACCGATACGCATAGGTTTCTCCTCCAGCGCCGGCAGCTTCCTGTTCACTCATCGTGTGCCCTTTTCCTGGCTGCTGCACGACGTAGAGCGCAACCTCGCGCTGCTTTCCCCGCTGGCGGGTGACCTGAAAACATCATTTCCGGGGATACGGGCCAATGCGGAAGCGGCCGCGCGCTTCTCCCCCCCGCCGGGCCTGACGGCAGGGATAAACGCGGGGTCCGCCTGGGCCACAAAACGCTGGCCGAAGGAAAAATGGGCGCGTCTCATTCGCAAACTTTACTCCGAATACGGCGCCAGGGTGCTGATGGTGGGCGGCTCCGGGGAAAAAGCCTGGAATTCCGAAATAGAAGACCTCGCCGGCCCGGAATGTTGTTTTAACCTTACCGGCAAAACCTCAATGGCAGAACTTATGGAGGCGATACGCCCCCTGAAAGTTTTTGTTTCCAACGATTCAGGCCCCATGCACATAGCCGCGGCGCTGGGCGTGCCTGCCGTCGGCATTTTCGGGCCCACCACCCGGGAGCTCGGGTTTTTCCCCTACGGCAGCGCAAACCGCGTGGTCCAGACCGCAGTTGCCTGCCGCCCCTGCGCGCTGCACGGCTCCGGGCATTGCCCGCGCGGGCATTTTCTCTGCATGCGGCTGCTTACAGCGGGAGAAGTTTTTGAGGCGGCCAAAGGCAGGATAGAAAAAATGGCGGACATCCGTCACTAGGGAACAAAAATATGGAA
>MGVB01000147.1:0-3199 GCA_001800275.1 Elusimicrobia bacterium RIFOXYA12_FULL_57_11 | reverse complement strand
AGCGCCCGCTGGACCTGGTGGCGCCCGAAGACCGGCGGGCTCAAAGTTCTCTGCTACCACAAAATCGGCACCCCGCCCCCGGGCTCAAAACTGCGCGACTTGTGGGTCAGCCCGAAGAAATTCCGCTCGCAGGTCAAGTTCCTCATGGACAAGGGGTACAAAACACTGCTTTTTTCGGACCTGCTCCAAGCTTACCGTGAAAACACCCCGCTGCCTGAAAAGTCGGTCCTGATAACGTTTGACGATGGCTATGAAAATAACTATACGCACGCCTGGCCGATATTGCGCGAGCTGGACGCCAAAGGCAATATTTTCGTGGTATTCAACACAATAGGGCGGGCAAATCTCTGGCATAACCCGGCGTCAGAGCCCTGGATCAATATGGCGACCTTAAGCCAGCTCAAAGAAATGCAGGAAAGCGGCGTCGTAGAGTTCGGTTCGCATACGATGAGCCACCCCCGCCTTTGCGCGCTTACGCTTGAGGACGCGGCCTGTGAGATGGCAGAATCGAAGCGCCAGCTTGAAGCGGCCTTTAACAAGGAGATCTGCGCCTTCGCCTACCCGTACGGGGACGGAGCTTATGCGCCCGAAGTGCGCGCCAAGGCCCTGGCCGCCGGCTACACTTTCGATTTCAGCTTCAGGCAGGGAAAGACTCCCTGGCCCTGGGAAAGGTCGCTAAGGCCTCTGGACCGTCTTTTTATACGGGGGACGGACAACAACTGGGACCTGCGGCTGCAACTCGGCAGCGGGGATTCCCGGCTTTTTTAGCCTATGGATATAAAACCGGAAAACATACTGGTAATACAGTTCCGGCAGTTGGGGGACGTTCTTTTAAGCACGCCGGCCGCCAGGGTGCTTAAAACTAATTTCCCTTCGGCGAAACTTGATTTCCTTACCCAGCCCCCCTGCCACCAGCTGCTGGCCGGGAACCCGTGGATAAACGAAGTTATAAAATACGACAGGACCCGGCCGGTTTCCGCCATCCTGGATATACGCGCCCGCAGGTACGATCTCGTGGTGGACCTGATGTCCAATCCTCGCTCGGCGCTGATAACGTATTTCAGCGGGGCCGCGGTAAAAGCCGGACCCGCCTACACGCACTCCGCCTGGTGTTACAACAGGAAACTGCGGCTCTCTCCCGGGCAGCACAAATACAACGCTTTCCTGAAGATAGACCTGCTTTCCCAACTGGGCCTGGAAAAAATATTTTATCCGTACCCTGAAGTCAATCCGGGCCCGGCCGACACTCAATGGGCCGCGGCGGCACTGAAAACCCTTGGTCTGGAGAACCGGGAGTTCCTGGCCATCTCTCCCGCGTCGCGCCGGCTCACCCGCCAGTGGCCGCAGAAACATTACGCCCGCCTGGCGGCAATGCTTGCCGAAAAGATCCGGATACCGTCTCTTATATTCTGGGGGCCCGGGGAAAAAGACCTGGCCGGGGCCATAGCCTCGGGGGCGGCTTCTCCGCTGGTCCTGCCGGCCCCGGAGACCGCCACCCTCCCCAGGCTTGCCGCACTGCTGCAGAGGTCGGCGATACTGGTTTCCAACTGCAGCGGGACAAAACACATAGCGCAGGCTTCCGGCATCCCGACGCTGGGAATCTACGGTTCAAGCGATCCGGCGAACTGGACCCCGCCCGAAGACCCCCGGCACCAGTTCATACGCAATGAGGCCCTGTCCTGCCTGGCTTGCGGAGAGCATAGCTGCGTCGACGGGATCCGCTGCCTTAATGAGCTCGCGCCGGAAGCGGTATTTGCTAAACTTATAACGATGTTCAAAAAAGCCGCGATTTAAAATCACTATGGACCCTGAAAAAACGCGCGATAATTTAAAAAAGAGCCTTCCCGGCCGTATCCTGCTTTGGCTCATGAGTCTGCTTTACCTGGCCGCCATCGCGTTCAGAAAGTTATTTTATGCTGCCGGCCTGATCAAAAAACACAGGCTGCCCGTGCCGGTAATCTGCTTTGGTAACATCACCACCGGCGGCACAGGCAAGACTTCTACGGTAGTAAGCGCGGCCCGGGCGCTGGCCGCTGCAGGGCGCAAGCCCGCCATTCTTATACGCGGCTACAAACGCGTGGCCCCTCCGGGAAAAGTGACCGTAATGGCGCGCGGAAGGGATTTTAACCCGCAGGAAGCCGGCGACGAAGCGCTGATGCTTTACCGGATGCTGGAACCTGACGGCGTACCTGTGCTGGTTTCCTGCGACCGATTAGCCTCCGGTTTGGTGGCGGTCCGGGAACTGGGCGCGGACATCCTCCTTATGGACGACGGATTTCAGCATTTTGCGCTCGAGCGGGACGCCGACATACTGCTCATCAACTCGTCCGCGCCGTTCCTGGCGGACTCCGTGCTCCCTTTGGGCAACCTGCGCGAACCGGTAAGCGCGGTCAGGCGCGCAAGCGCCGTAATACTTTCCCACTGTGAACAGGCTGCGGAGGAGACGTTGAAAACCCTGCGCGGGGAAATACGCAGACTTAACCCGGCGGCGGAAATATTCGAAAGCAACCATGTACCGGAATTTTTCCTGAACCCGGTTACCGCCAAGACCGTGCCGCTGAGCGCGCTGAAGAACCGGCCGGCCTCCGTAATATCCGCCATAGGGGACCCGGCCTCTTTTGAGGCGTCACTTACCGCCCTGAAACTCGACCTGAAACAGATCTGGCGCTATCCGGACCATCACATATTTACGCCGACAGAACTTAATTCCGCGCGCCAGGCCGCGCAGGACCTGCCGATCATAACGACCTACAAGGATTTTGTGCGTTTCCCTGCTGACTGGCAGGAGCTGTTGCCTGGCGGCATCCTGATCCTCTCCGTAAAAATAACCTTTCGCGGCGACGGCTGGAACAAGCTCATGAAACTCATCTCCGAAGTCAAGGCCCGGGCCTGATGCGCGCCTGGTTCGCGCGGGGACCGGCTCCGTTAAACTCACCCGCGGCTTTTCTGGATCGGGACGGCACGCTTAACCAAAACCGCCATGGGGCGTATATAACCCGGCCGGAACAGCTTAAGCTTTACGCGCGGGTACCCGCGGCCCTTAAACTCCTGAGCAAAAAGGGCTACCGCCTTATCGTTATAACCAACCAATCGGGGATAGCGCGCGGTTACATGACCGCGGCGGCGGCCAAAGCTATAAACCTCAAGCTGGTAAAAGATCTGCGCGGCAAGGGAATAAAACTGGACGGCATCTATTTCT
>MGVB01000146.1:156-5648 GCA_001800275.1 Elusimicrobia bacterium RIFOXYA12_FULL_57_11 | reverse complement strand
CCGCCCCTGGAAATTAGGGCGGGGCCCCCTTTCCGCAACGGGTCCAGCAAGGTAACCCCGGACCGGCTCTTCCCCAGTTATTATTGCTAAATGAAAAAAACATTTTGTTTTATCGTTATAAACATACTGGCCTTGAGGTTGCCTGGCAGCCTAGCGGCCGAACCCTCTATCGAGGAAAAGGCGGCGCAGCTGCTTATTGTTTCGGCTGACACGGCGGATATTTCTTCGGCGGCGGCGGCGGCGCGCGCGGGGTTGGGCGGGGTGCAGCTGCAGTGGGGCTCTTATTCGCTGGAGGAAACACTGGAGCTTACCGAGATATTGCAGGCCGAGGCAGCGGCGGCGGGGCGGCCGCCGCTGTTCATAGCGGTGGACTACGAGGGCGGCAGCGTTTACGTGCCTACCACACTGGGGCTGCTGGAACTGCCCACCAACATGATGCTGGGGGCGGCCGACGACGAGAATAATACTGCCACGCTTTTTTACCTGGCGGGCCGGGAGCTCAAGCGCGCGGGCATAAACATGGCGTTCGGTCCGGTGCTGGATATAAACACCAACCCTAAAAATCCCATAATCGGCATACGCTCGCTGGGGTCCAACCCGGCCAAGACGGCGCTCCTGGGGGCGGCCATAATCAACGGCCTCAAGGCGGGCGGGGTTATAGCCGTGGCCAAACACTTCCCCGGGCACGGGGCGGCTTCGGAAGATTCACATAAGACGCTGCCGGAAATACTGCTTTCCACTGCGGAGCTCAGCGCCACACACCTGGTGCCGTTCAAAAAAGCCATAGAACTGGGCGTGCCCGGCATGATGACGGTGCATATACTTTTTCCCGCCCTGGACGCCGGGAACCCGGCCACGCTCTCGCCCGCGGTGCTGGACGGTCTGCTGAAAAAAGAGCTCGGCTACGGCGGGCTGGTTATAACCGACAGCCTGGACATGGGCGCCATTACCCGGCGCATGCCCATACATAAGGCGGCGGCCGCGTCTTTGCGCGCCGGGGCCGACATACTGCTTATAGGCAAAGGGGATTTTAAGGCCGCGGTGGCCGAAATAGCCGCGCAGGTGCGCGGCGGCAGCATAGCGCAAGCCCGCCTTGACGACGCCTACGCAAAGGCGCTGGCGGCCAAACGCGCCGCCGGACTTTTAGCGCCGCAGACGCCGCATTCTTCGTTCGACAAAGCCTACCTGGCCATAACCCGCGAGCTTTCGGCCAAGGCGCTTACGCTGGTGCGCGACAGCAACTCGCTGCTGCCGCTGCCCAAAGACAAAAAGGTGGCGGTTATAGTTTTTGCGCCGCAGCGCTTTGCCTCAAACGCCATCAGCCTTTACCGGGAACTGCTGGACGCCGGCTATAACGCCAGCCAGTATTTTTTCGAGATAGGGGTGAACGCCGCAGAACTGAAAAAGATAATGCGGGCCGCCGACGGGGCGGAGGTGCTGGTGATAGGCAGCTTCCAGTGGGCCTCCGCGCAGAACCGCACCCAGCGCCAGGCCATACGCGCGCTGCTGGCCACGGGCAAACCCGCGGCGCTGCTCAGCCTTATGAACCCCTACGACCTTGACGGCTACCCCGAGGCGCCCTGCGCCCTGGCCTTGTACGGCATGACCGCCCCGTCCATGGCAGCCGCGGGGCGGGCGCTGGCCGGCGGTTTTGTGCCGGCCGGGAAATTGCCGGTAACTTTACAATGAGCCGGAATATCCATTCAGGGAGCGGGAGATGCAACCTTTAAGGACAGCGGTTATAGTGGCGCTTACCGTGGCCGGCATGCTGACCGTGCGGCAGTGGGTGGGCGAACCCATATTCATAGCCAGCGAATCCATGGCGCCCACGCTTACCAAGGGACACCATCTTTTCCTGGACAAGGTAACTTATAAATTCCGCCGGCCCGGGCGTGGGGAACTGCTGGCTTTCCGCTCGCCGGTGGGCGAGGCGCACGAATCTGTTAAACGGGTAATAGCGGTGGGCGGGGATACCGTGGAACTGCGCCGGAAGAAGGTTTATATCAACGGGCAGCCGCTGTATGAGAACTACACGCAGCATACCCGCGCCGGCGAGGTGCTTGCCGGCGACGACCTGGGCCCGCTGGCCGTACCGCACGGAACCCTGTTCTTACTGGGCGATAACCGCGACAACTCCAACGATTCCGCCAGCTGGAAAGCTCCGGCCGACGGGCAGCCGCTTTATTTCCTCCCCCTCACGGAGGTGACGGGGAAAGTAAGGGGAATTTATTGACCGGCCGCGCTCAAAACGGCAGGGCACCGGAAAGCAGTGAATTGGCGGCCTGCCAGAGTTTCTGGAGCGTTACGACCACATACCAGGTGAAGATAGTTATCGCCGCTGTATAAACCGCTTTGGCCGCCCTGGACAACAGCGGCGACCGCCACACGAATATAAGGCTTAACGGACCCATTACCGCCACCGTAAGGACAACTATCCCGAAATGGCCGTAATACCAGGGAATATTCTTCCCCTGGCCCCTGCCGCAATTGCGGCAATAGTTGTCGCCGGAGTCCAGGGCCGCGCCGCAGCCCCAACAGTTCAAAACCGCGGGCAAGGTATCGTTCATGCGCAAAAGTATAACATTTCCGCGGACGCAGCGGAGGCTTTAAAAGTTGTAAGACGCGCGGTAAATTTCCTACACTCTCTGGATACTCGGCTGACGGGAGAACACTATGGAAAAAATAATCGGTTTTTTCGGCGTATTCGTAATGCTGGGCATCGCCTGGGCTTTCAGCAAGAACCGTAAGGCCATCAACTACAAGACCGTCGCCGCCGGCATTGCCATACAGGTAACTTTTGCCATACTGGTGCTTAAACTGCCCTGGGGCCGCTACTTTTTCCAGTTCATGAACGACGTTATAGTAAAACTGCTTTCCTTCTCGGATAAGGGCGCGGAATTCGTGTTCGGGCCGCTGGTCAGCAATCCTTCCATGGGCTTCATCTTCGCGGTGCGGGTGCTGCCCACTATAATTTTCGTGTCCGCCATAATGGGCGTGCTGTACTACCTGGGGATAATGCAGAAGGTCGTGCTTTTCTTCGCCAAGATCATGGCCAGGCTGATGGGCACCTCAGGGGCGGAATCGCTTTCCGCCAGCGCCAATGTTTTTGTGGGTCAGACAGAGGCGCCGCTGGTGGTGCGCCCCTATGTGGCGAAAATGACGAATTCCGAACTGATGGCCATAATGACCGGCGGCATGGCCACCATTTCCGGCGGCATAATGGCGGCCTACGTGGGGCTGCTGGTGGAATATCTCCCCAACATCGCGGGGCACCTGCTGGCCGCGTCCATAATGGCCGCGCCCGCCGGCCTGGTGATGGCAAAAATCCTGGTACCCGAAACTGAAGAACCCGTGACCAGGGGTATTGTGAAGATAGAACTGGAAATAACCGACGCCAACGTTATAGACGCGGCGGCTAACGGCTCTACGGTAGGCATGCAGCTGGCCATAAACGTGGCGGCCTGCCTGATAGCCTTTATGGCCATACTGGCCATGGCAAACTTCCTGCTGGGCTACGGCGCTGGTTTTGCGGGGATACAGGGCCTTACCATCGAGAAAATATTCGGCTGGCTGTTCACACCGCTGGCCTGGGTTATGGGCGTGCCGCGCGGCGAGGTAACGCAGGTAGCCAGCTGGATGGGGCAGAAGACGGTGCTCAACGAGTTTGTGGCCTACCTCAACATGGCCACCTACCTTAAAGCCAATCCCGGCGTGCTCAGCGACCGCTCGCTGACCATTGCCTCTTACGCCTTGTGCGGGTTCTCCAACTTCCTGTCCATTGCCATACAGATAGGCGGCATAGGCGCTATGGCGCCGGAACGCCGCCACGACCTGGCGCGGCTGGGACTTTACGCCATGTTGGCAAGCTCACTTGCCGGCTTCATGTCCGCCACCATAGCGGGCCTGCTTATCTGAAGGCCGTGCGGCCGTAAAGTTTTTTATGGCGCTTAAGATCCTGGTAAATTCCCTGTTCAGCGGCGGCGCAGAAATACAGGCCGCCCTGCTGGCGCGGGCGCTGAAGCCGGCTTCTTTCCTGATACTCGACGGTAAAACCGCGGACACAGCGGTAAGCCTGCTGCCGCGGGCATTCTCTTTTTTACCGGGGGCGCTGAAAACGCTGCTGCTGCCGCTGTACGCAAAACGCCTGGCCTCACATGCCGGCCCCGGCGACACGGTACTCTCCTTCATGCCGCGGTCCAATTTTACCAACATCCTGGCCGCGCGCCGCACCGGCCACCGCGCCGTTATCTGCGAGGTTACGCAGCCTTCCCGGGAGTTTACGGGGCTGCGCGGCAGGTTTATACAGCCGCTGATACGCCGGCTCTACCCGGAAGCGGCGCTGACGCTTTCCAATTCAAAAGGCAACGCCCTGGATCTGGAGGAAAATTTCGGTCTCCCGCCGGGAACGATAAAGGTTATTTACAACGCCTGCGACACCGCCGCGGCAAGAAAAAAAGCCGCGGAGCCGCTGGACGGCGGTTATGAAGAGGTTTTCAAGAGGCCGGTTATAATCACCACCGGCCGCCTTACCGCCGCCAAAGCCCATTGGCGCCTGCTCAGAATTTTTGCCGAGGTTAGAAAAAAAAACCAGCAGGCGGCGCTGGTGCTGCTGGGCGCGGGCGAACTGCATAACGACCTTCTGGGCTTGTGCGCGGCGCTGGGCCTTAAGGTGCACGAAGCCGGGGTTTCCCCCTCCCTCCCCGGCGGAGAAGACGTTTTTTTTACGGGTTTCCAGGCTAACCCTTATAAATTCATGGCGCGCGCGCGGCTGTTCGCGTTCACTTCGCTGTGGGAGGGCCTGCCCAACGTGATCATTGAGGCCCTGGCCTGCGGTCTGCCGGTAATTTCGGCGGATTGCCGCTCGGGGCCCAGGGAGCTGCTGGCCCCGGCTACCGCTTTCAACGCGGAAGCGGTACTGCCCGAAGAAACAACTACGGGGCTTTTAATGCCGCCGTTCAAATTTTCCCCGCCGGAATTCGGCACCGCCGCCGACGGGCGGGAGAAGCTCTGGGCGGAAAACATCCTTAACCTGCTTGCCGACGTGCCGCGCCTGGAAAGACTGGCCGCCGCCTGCCGCGAAAGAGCCGCGGCGTTCTCGCTTAAAACTACAATACAGCAATGGCAGACCCTGCTGGGCCCGCGCGCCTAGGGGCCTGCCCAAAGTTGCCTACCCGCGGCGGCGCTTTTTAGCGCCTTTGGCAGCGGGGACCGGTGCTTCTATAATTATCCGCGAGGGTTTGGACCAGGCGCCGGGGCCGGCGTCGTCGGCGCCCATGAGGCGCATATAGTAAGGGGTGTCGCGTTCGAGCGGCAGCCCGCCTGTTTTAAAGGTTTCAGTGTCGGCAAAAACGTCAACCAGCGGCGCCGTAAAATCCCGCGTCCGCGCAACCTGCAGCCGGTAATACCGGAAGCGGGGATCCCTGGGCCAGTTAAGCGCTCCGCGCCTGAAGCTGGCCGCTGCCGGCAACGCCGGCGCATGGGTGTTAACGGGG
>MGVB01000146.1:0-147 GCA_001800275.1 Elusimicrobia bacterium RIFOXYA12_FULL_57_11 | reverse complement strand
CTGGCCACCGAGAACGAATAGGCTTCTGAAAAAGCTCCCTCTTTGAACCGGCCCGTATTAAGCGTAAGCCTGCCGGCCACGCGCCAATAATAAACCCCGTCGGCCCAGAAAGGCGTATAGAGCTGAAAACTATTCTGCGCCAGCACG
>MGVB01000145.1 GCA_001800275.1 Elusimicrobia bacterium RIFOXYA12_FULL_57_11 | reverse complement strand
AAAACCGTCGAATCTTTTCTTGGTTTGTTCCATCTAAATATAAGCATATGCTCATAATCTGTCAAGGAAATTGTCTGGCCGCCTCAGATCGCGGCTGTTATGAGAGGCCCCGAAGAACGCTCACCTGGAGGTTGCGGGAGCTCCTTGCTGATCCTTCATTGACGGTGGCACCGCATGCAAAATGTCGGAAGTGGGCCCGACTTTTTGTTGGTGATAGCTCCTTGTTTGTTTGGGTGGAGACCCACTTCATTACCGGTGGGTGCCCGATCGCTTGGTCACCGCCCTGTATCTGACCCAAAAGATCCCCAGATGGTCGGTTGACTCGACCGGTCGAGGGCAGGTCTCTCAAAAAAGGAGGGGAATGTCTCGATAGAATCCTGACAAAATTCGAAGACCCCCTTCGTGAACGCGAAGGGGGTCAGTCAGGATGAAGAGTGGTCCTATCCCTCTTTTGCTCATCTGTCCAGGAATACTATCGTATCCTTGAACGACCTGGATTAGCGTTTTTTTTCCTGATCCGATGTCCTCATTGCTCAGAGGCTCTTGGACCGGATGGCTGGGGGTATCGGCGAATACTGGCTTTCTTTGTTCGTCGTTGCCGGTGTCGGTTGTGCCACGCGCGGTTTACGATTTTGCCGATTTTTGTTGCGCCGGCAAAATGGTATGGGTATTCGGACATCGAAAGAGGAATTTCTTTCATCACCGGTAGCTCGGCGAGTTCCCTGAACGGGGCCATCCTTGAATGGGAAGCTCTGCGAGAGAACCGTCGCGATGAGGGAATATTCCTCGGGCCCAGTGGAAGCAGCCTCTTGCGGTGGTGGAAAGAGGTGGATCAGAACCCTCCGACTCGATCATGGCTGGAATTCGCCTTTTCGGAGATTCGTTTGCTCATTCCGGATTTCGGCTTGGGCCTCCCTCTCCCTCCTCGCGTCCCATCATTTGATGTTCCTGAGAGCCTCCTTCTCGAAGAACCCCCTGGTCCAAAATCTCCTGAATCTGGGTCATCTTTGAAGGGAACGACTTTCCATCGACCGGATGGAGCGAAAAAGGTGTTTGAGACCATTCGCCTCCTTGGTTCAGCCATTCTTGGCACTCTCGCCTCGATCTGGAATGCTCCTCTGTTTGGTGTCGGAACCTGGTTTTTGGAAGGGCGGTTTGAACACCGATGCCTGGCGATGGCCGACCTGGCTGGAAGAGTGATCCCAGGCCAATCCCCGAGTTTGGCTGTGACTTCCACCGGGTCTTTTGGTTACCCTCCTGAACCATACCCGCCGCCATAGCGGAAGGTTCAGGAGGACCCCACATGCAATCCCAAAACACCCTTGCCGGCCTCGCCGATCATCGGATACTTTCAGAGGCTGATTTTGCCTACCTCGACTCCGATGCCCTCCATACCAGTTTTGCCGACCTTCGGCCGGGAAAGCCTGAGTGTCGCCGGGATCATCTCAACGACCTCCCCATTCGTGTTGCCCATGTCGGTGCCGATCGCGAGCGTATCGAGGTCATCGATGGTTTCAAACGCTTGGCGCGATGGCGTGCGGATGGAGTAACCCGAATTCCCGTGGTCTTCGAACCTCCCGGCCCTCCTGCGGTCCAGAAGCGGCGATTGTTGGAGGCGAACTCCCCACCTCGCATGATTACACCGCTAGATGAAGGGCGGGTGGTGGAATCCCTGATCCGAAAGGATAAACTGACATTGAAGGCGGCTGCCCATATTCTTGGTCGGAAAACAGACTGGGCAGCCTGTCGACTGGCACTGGCAACAAAACTCTCTCCTCGAGCCGCCGACAGGGTGGCCACTCGGGATCTTGGCCCGACACACGCCCGTCTCTTGACCGCCTTGTCACATACCGATCAGGATGTATTGTTGGAAACCATTTCCCGTCATGGTTTGAACGGCCAGGAAACAACGATCCTGATTCAGACGTTTCGAATAGCCGATTCCACGGACCGGCGAAACCTTCTGAAAGATCCGCTTGCCACCGTCCGTCCGACCCCGTCACCGATCAAGTCTCCACGCCTGGCGGAGATTGAGCGGACGCTCGAGGGAATTGGCAGAGCTCTGAGTGATCTGCACCACCTGAGAATTCCGCCTGATCTATCTGCCGCGGAGCGCCGTCGAATCGAAGCCCTCCATCGCCAGGTCTGCCAGGAAGCGATCGAAGTCGCACACCAGCTTGAGAGACAAGGCCCATCCCTCGTTTCGAGCACACCTCGCCCGGAGGCAGGCTCCCATATGGATGTCGGAGGTTTGATGCCTGAAATGACCACTGAGCGTGCCCTCCCTGTCGCTCCATTACCTCTCAACCTGCAGGCAGATGGCCCCTCGCCATGAACATCGCCGGATCAGGACAATCATCCGTGGAACACGATCGCCGCCGGAAACGGGGACGATCAATCTGAACAAAGTGAGAATGAAGAATGAAAGCTCCCCCCACTTCCCCGCCAAAGATCCTTGATCAAAGCCGTTCCGAACAGACGAAGAACGTTCTGCCCGACCAACGTCAAATGATCATCGATTTGGCAACCATTTACAGCAGTGCCCGGAAAATCGCTCCTCGAGTCGGTCTCCCCCGGAAGATCGTCACGGAAGTCCTTCGGGAAGAAGGGCTCCTTGGCAAAGCGAAAAAACTCGACCACAAAAAGCTCGATGCCTATCAGACGAAGGTGGCCGAGCTCGTGAACGAGGGGATTGCGATCACGCGCATCCTGCGCGAGATAAAGAACAGCGGCTATACAGGCGGTCGCACGATCCTCGGCGACCATGTTCGCCAGCTTCTGGCCCAGCAGCCGCTCAAGCCCAAAAAGAAGATCCGACGTCGGTTCGAAACGGGTCCCGGAGCCGAAATGCAGTGCGATTGGTCTGTTTACATGGTTTCCATCGCCGGAAAGCCGACCAGGATCCATGCGCTGGGAATCATTCTGGCATCCTGTCGCAAGGTCCACTATGGAGTCTACCCCAATGAACGGCAATTCACCCTTCTCGAAGGCTTGGCGCATGGATTTCAATACTTTTCGGGATGTGCCCTCCGCGTGGTCTTCGATAACATGGCGACAGCCGTACTCGGCCGCATCGGGCCTGACCGAAAGCCGCTATGGCATCCGCGCCTGCTGGAATTCGCCCGGTATTATGGCTTTGAACCCTTTGCTTGCGCCGTTCGGGACCCAGACAGGAAGGGAAAAAAGGAAAAAAGTTTTCGGCTCTTCCATGACGATTTCCTCAAGGGAAGCACCTTCGACTCTTGGGAAGATCTGGAACGTCGTCTTCATATCTGGCTCGACCACACACCCGGAGCCGGAAATCTCCGAACCCACGGCACGACAGGATTGGTTCCCAATGAGGCCTTCCTCGCCGAAAAAAAACTCCTCGTGGCGCTTCCCGATCGCTGCTTTCCGGTCGCTGAAGAAGTGATTCGCTCGGTCGACCAGGATTGCACGGTCTCGGTCCAGGGGAAACGCTATTCCGTTCCCTCCGTCCTGGCGTGCCGGAATGTTCCGGTTCGACTGTTCGCCAATCATTTCGAGGTGCTGGACCTTCACGGGAACATGGTATTCTCGCGAAGGTATGTGGACCCTTTGACCTTCAAGGGGAACCTCGTCATCGATCCCACTCACTACGCCAATCTTCCCAGACGGCCCAGGAACCAGATGGACGGTGGCCGACTCGATCGCGCCTTCATCACACGGTTTCCTTCTCTCGAGCCGTTGGTGAACGGTCTCAAGCTCAGGATGAAAACGATCGCCCCCATTCACCTGCGTGCTCTTCTCCGTCTGTCGGACACCTATGGGCTGGAAGCCTTTTTGGCCGTCGCCCACAAGGCCCAGGAACACAAGCGTTTCGATGCCAACGCGGTGAAACGCATTCTCGAACGGGAATACCCCCAGGCCGCTGAGGATCACGCCACCCCCCTCAGCGGAGTCGGCCCTGCAATCATCGGCGAGGTGGAGAAAGCGACGCTCGACGAGTTCGCTCACCTCGATCAGGAACCCAACACCGACAAGGAGGAAGACGATGGCCCGAAGTAATACCCGACAGCCGGAGAAAGACCCGCGGCAGGAACTCGAACTGTTGGCCCGGGACCTTGATCTCACCGCCCTCGCCGACCACCTGGGGGAAATTCTGGGACGAGCAGAGAAGGAGACTCTCAGCTATACCGACTTTGCCCTGAATCTCTTTCGGAGGGAAATGGTTACCAGGCAGAGCCGGCGGCTCGAACGAGGCCTCAAACGCTCCCATCTCGGCACGGTGGAAGACCTGGACGGTTTCGACTTTTCGATTCGGCCAAACCTCGAACCGCGAGTTATCAAGGAGCTCTGCACATGTCGATTCGTGGAAGAACGGAGAAACATTCTATGCCTCGGAAAGCCTGGCCTGGGAAAGACCCGAATCGCCAAAACGATTGCCCGGGCGGCATGTCTGGCCGGATACTCTGTTCTGTTCGTCAACACTGCCGCCATGCTCGAAGAACTCCAGGGATCCCTGATCGATGGAACCATCAAGCGAACCATGCGACGCTTCACAAAACCTCGGGTCATCGTTTGCGACGAGTTCGGATATGAAACCTTTGACGCCAAGGCAACGAAATTCCTGTTCCGCTTTGTTTCAGAACGGCATCGAACCGGATCCATTATCCTTACCGCGAATACTGGATTTAACAACTGGAAGAACTTCTTTCCATCAGAGGCATCCGCGGTATCAACCGTAGACCGACTGGTCGATGCCGCCACGATCCTCCGATTCACCGGAAAAAGCAATCGCAATCCAAAGGAAATCCACGGAGCTCCTATCGAGGCCGATGGAGCCTGACTTTTACTGCTTCAACCACGGAAAGGAGAATACTCATGAGCAGAAAAAACTACCTGACCCTGAACAAGGCTGCGGAAACCATTACAACCGAAGAACTGGCCATGGCGCCTGAACTTGCAACTCTGGCAGCTCTCGACGCCACTCTCCTGGCATCAACAGATCTCCTCGAATTCCAATATCCCCATCTCAGAAATCCAGCCTCAGATCATTACAACAAGCCATGCGGGGTCGATGAACATCTCGTCGAGTCCATCTGTGCTTTGGCAAATGTTCTCCGGAAAAACCTCTCAGCATACTATGCCACGATCCAGGAAAGTTGTGAAGGCGACCAGACAGACAATCAAATCATGTTCTGAAACCAGGGAAGGATAAACCTCCGGCGCGATCGACGCCGCCATTCCCTATGACCTGGAAGCCCGTAGAGCTTCATCATCCAAAACCGTCGGGAAATCCCCGGCGGTTTTTCTTCGGCCGGAAAGAGGGGGCAAATCCCCAGATGGCTCTTCGTAAATGATTACAGGGCGACCCGGGAGGACGGTGAGCGGGCGTTTTGGAACTCGATAATGAACCACGTTCCAGCGGAATCCGTATCTGTTCCGGACGAAAGCGTCCATCCGGCAACGCCCAAAAACCGGACCAACCTGAAAGAAGCAGAATCTCCACACAAACCGAGACCGTTAAGGGGACCACCGACAATGCCAGGACTGTCGGGATTGTGCCATCTCCAAACGTTCGCCGAAAGCCAGAAATGAAGGGCTTCTCATCAAATCAAAAAGGGGAAAGGTTACTATTTTGGTAGGGAAGGGAGATGGCATGGCCTACATACCTGCCTGGGGAGCATCTCTTAACAATCCTGGGCCAGTGACCGACAAACCGACAACGGATCCA
>MGVB01000144.1 GCA_001800275.1 Elusimicrobia bacterium RIFOXYA12_FULL_57_11 | reverse complement strand
TCCGGCTGTTGCCCACTTCTTTAAGCACTTCTTCGAGCATTTTGAGGAAGGAGAGGGCGGACCGCGGGGGGGTATCCCGCCCGTCGGCGAAAAAATGGATGTAGACCGTCTTTATCCCTATCTGTTTTGCGTGCCGCATAATGGCGTACAGGTGGTCCTGGTGGGCGTGTACGCCTTCGTCCTGCACCAAGCCCATGAGGTGAAGGGCGCTGCCTTTTGCGAGGCAGTTGTCGAGCGCGGCCTTGAGGGCGGG
The DNA here is from genome assembly GCA_001800275.1 of Elusimicrobia bacterium RIFOXYA12_FULL_57_11. Taxonomy (GTDB): domain Bacteria; phylum Elusimicrobiota; class Elusimicrobia; order Elusimicrobiales; family UBA9959; genus UBA9959. Next base: position 5,532 of record MGVB01000144.1, on the reverse strand, counting down.
GCGGCCGAAGAAGGTGCCGTCCTCTATCATGTCCATTATGCGTTTTAGTTCCTGTATCACTATACGGCCGGCGCCTATGTTGAGGTGCCCAACTTCGGAGGAGCCCTGGTAGTCCTTGGGCAGCCCTACGGCTTCGCCGGAGGGTTCCAGTACGGTGTTGGGATACTGATTCAGGTAGAGGCGCATGTTGGGGGTACGGGCGTTGTCGACGGCGTTGAATTTGTCCGGCTTATACATGCCCCAGCCGTCCCTGATGATAAGGAGAACTTTTTTCTTGCCCATGATATGTTCCTTAAACTGTTCTGCCGCGAAAATTTGCCCGCGTCTTTCTGATATTTTAGGAAATAAAGAGCCTTTATGATACGGAGCGGAAAAACTTTTGCGGGCGATCTGGCCTGCCCCTGGTGGTACCCCCGCGAACCCGGGCAGAGGAAACCCTTGCGTCGGTTTCCCCCCAGCCGCCGCGGCTGGGGCCCCCTTTCCGCAACGGGTTCAGGGGTACCACCAGGGGCAGGCCAGTACCGGCAGGGGGGCGAACGAATAGGAAGTTTTTTGATACACTTGCTGTGCCGGAGACGCTGCGGGTTGCGGGAGAAAAAAATGGCGGCTAAAAGATTTTACGCGCATTGCGACCTGATAGAGGGGACCGCGGACGTTTATTATTGCAGCTTCTGCAATAAACTCGTAAAGGAAAAGCATTTCCAAGAGGAGCATCTCAATAAGAACCACGACCGCAAATTAAGCGCCACCCTTGAAGAGTGGAAGCGCAAAGAGGCACAAGGGACCGCCAGGGTGCGCCCCGACAGCGCACCGAACAGGCTTAAACGGTGAATAATGGCTTTTGAAAGTCCGGAATTTGAAGGAAAATGAACGTTACCTCCGGGAAACTCAGGGAGCTGGGGAAATTCGCTTCGCGCTATGCGGCCCCGCGCCGGGTGGCGGTATGGCTGCCGGAAGGATATTCCTGCCGGGAAAAATATGCCGTGCTGTATATGCAGGACGGGCAGATGCTTTATGACGCCGAGGCCACCTGGAACAAACAGTCCTGGGGCGTGCCCGAAACGGCGGGGCGTCTGATGGCGGCGGGCAGGGTCCGGAAATTTATAGTGGTCGGCATCTGGAACACAGATAAGCGCTACTGCGAATATTTCCCCCAAAAGCCTTATGCGGGTCTGTCGCGTGAGCAAAAAACTTTTGTCGGCAAAAGCCTGAAGCGGGCGGGGGCCTGCGCCGGGTTTTTCAAGCCTGATTCCGACAATTACCTGCGGTTCCTGGTCAGGGAGCTGAAGCCTTTCATCGATAAAAAATTTTCGGTCATAGCCGGCGCGCCCGGCACCTTTATTGCCGGCTCCAGCATGGGCGCTTTAATTTCCTTGTACGCCATCTGCGAGTATCCCGCTATTTTCGGCGGCGCCGCCTGCCTCTCCACTCATTGGCCCGGGGTTCCCCATGGCGCCGCCAACCCGGTGCCGGGCGTTTTTTTTGAGTATTTAAAAAGGCGGCTGCCCCCTCCTGAAACCCATAAGCTGTATTTCGATCACGGTACCAGGACGCTGGATGCCCCCTATAAAATCTTCCAGGCGCAGGCTGACAAACTGGTCCGGGCCGGAGGGTTTACCCGCGTGAACTGGCTGACGCGGGAGTTTGCCGGAGCGGACCACAGCGAAAAGGCCTGGAGTAAGCGGCTGCATATCCCGCTGTCGTTCTTGCTGGGGAAAGGCGCCGGGAGCCGCTGATTTCAGTATTTACTCGGGATTGCGGCGGCCTCGCGCGCCAGGGCGGAGCGCATAAAGGCCGCTATTGCACGCTTTAGGACTTTTGCGGCCGGGGAAACCCGGCTTTTTTATTGACGGGCGGGAGGCCGGGTTTATATAGTAAGTATAAGGGGTATGGCCGCAATGGTATTTAAAAACAGGCAAAAATCGGGACTAACAGCTTTCCCGCTTCAGTTTTCCGCGCCGATATTCCTGGCGGTTTTATGTCTGCTGCCCGGCTGCCCAGTTGCCGCGCAAAAGGCGCGGCGGTTCGCTTGCCCCGGCTGCAATGTAATACTTGTGTCGCTGGACGCCCTGAGGGCCGACGCTATCGGGGCCTACGGTTATCCACGCGCCACAACGCCCAACCTGGACCGGCTGGCCGGCGGCGCGGCGGTTTTTCTGAACGCCTGGGCGCACGCGCCTAATACCCTGCCCAGTCATATGTCTATTTTCACATCGCAATATCCCTGGCGGCATAAAGTTGAAGTTATCCACAAAGACCGGCTGGCGCAGACTGCAGTTACTCTACCCATGGCCCTGCAGCTGCGGGGCTACCTGACGGTCTGGGACGCCCATACAAACCACCCGCACCTGGGCCTTGCTGCCGGTTTCGAGCGGGGCTTTGATATGTTCTATTCCTGCGTCCCGTTACGGCACAGGCCGCGCAATCATAAAAGCGAGTGGCGGCCGGCTTTTCGCTGGTTGGAGGAAAACGGGAACAGGAAGTTCTTTATGTTCCTGCATACCGCCAATATGCACAATCCCTATACCCGGGATAAAGCTTCGCTGCGGCGGTTTCAGGCGGGCCAGGGCGTTTCCAAAGTCATGTCTCCCGAAGAGGTGGAACGCCGGGTGGCTGAACATATAGCGCCCGATCCGGCACTCGCCTATCTTGCCAAAGTTCTCAACGCCAACGCCGGAATATTCGCGATGCGTGATTTCAACGCAAAACACCGGGCGCTGCTTGAGCTTATAACGCAGGCAGGAGCGGATTCGGGCCGTGGACCGAGCTGGGCCGCGCTGACAATTCTTCATAAATTCTTCGCCGATTCGCCCGGGGATATGGCGGCGCTCAGGGCCGCTTACGATGCCAGCGTGTTCGAGGCCGACGCGATGCTTGGCCGGTTGTACGCAAGGCTTGAGGCGCTGGGCCTGGCGGATAAAACACTGCTGGTGATCACCGCGGACCACGGAGAGGAATTCCTGGAGCACGGCAGGCTTGGGCATTCGCAGCTCTACGCTGAAAACCTGCATGTGCCGCTTATGTTTATTTTCCCCGGGGATCGGCCCGCTAAACGGCTGGCCCGGCCGGTGCAGAGCATCGATGTCGCCCCTACCATTTTAGATGCGGTGGGCCTGCCGCCGCTGGCCGGCGCGCAAGGGCGGTCCCTGCTCCCTTTAATGGAAGGAACGGCTTTGCCCGGCCCCGCCGCGTTGGCTCTGGCCAGATGGCGCGGGAGTTACTCGGCAAGAGACGGCCGCCACACGTACGTGCTTAAGAATAACTGTCCGTATCCCTACCAAAGCTGGAACGCCGCCTGCCTGGAGCAGGAATTCTATGACAGGGCGGCCGATCCCGGGGAGCTTGTAAATATATTCTCCGCCAGCAAAGAAATCGCCGCCGGGTTCGCTGCCCGCCTGGCCGGGGAAACGGGAGCTAATGCCGGTGAACTTGCGGCCCCCTGGCCGGCCGGTATTACGCAGGAGACCAGGAAAACAATATTGGATACTGGCTATTGGTGAGCGGTTCTCCATTTATGCGGGAATTTGCCCCTGCCCGCTGGGTTTGTTGCAAAAACTGACTACTACCGCTATAATAAAATACTTGCGGTTGGCCACGGGCCCGGGGCCTGCGCGTTTTGTATTTTAGCTTGAGGAATAGACAAATGATAAGGATTCTGTCGGTGTCGGTTTTCCTTGCGGTTGCGGGGTGCCAGACCGTTTTTGCGGGGGCCGCCGTATCCGTGGAGCTGGGGGGGCCTCTGTGCCGCGGCTGCAATATAATACTCATCTCGCTTGACGCCCTGCAGGCCGCCCATGTCCACTCCCTGGGGTACCCGCGTTCAACTACGCCGGCGCTGGATGCCCTTGCCCGGCAGGGCAGCCTTTTTACCCAGGCCATAAGCGCCGCTTCCTGGACCCTTCCGGCAACCATGGCGTGGTTTACTGGCGCTTATCCTTCCCGGCACAAGGTGGTAAATAAATTCTCGGCTTTCGACAGCGAGCGGCAGGTGGTCGCAAATCTTCAAAAACTTTCTCCGGGTATGAAGACCATAACGGAGACGCTCAAGGCCGGCGGGTATTGCACTGGGGGCTTTACCGGGGACGCCGGGGTTAACGGGGTCTTCGGGTTCAAGGCCGGGTTCGACGTGTATTTTGACAGCGTACCGGCTTTCAGCGGCTTTGAACTGAGCATTCCCAGGGCCGTGGAGTGGCTTAAGACGGTAAAAGACGGCAAATTCTTCCTGTTCCTGCACGGTTATAATAACCACGGGCAGTATATGCCGACGGGCGGTTTTGACCGCAGGTATGCGGCCCCCGCTTACGCCGGGCCGTACAACGGCTCTCCCTCCCAGCAGGGGGAATTAAGGGAAAAAGGCCTAACCTCTTCACCGCCGGAACTTTCAGCCGGGGACGTGGACTTCTGGCGGGCGATCTACGACGAAAAAATAGCCAGGACCGACGCCCTGCTGGAGGGCTTCATTAATAAGACCCGGAAGCTCCTGCCGGCAGGGAAAACCATCTTTGTGATAGCGTCCGACCATGGCACCGAGGTTTATGAGCACGGCCGCATGGACCACGGCGCTACTCTTTACGAAGAGGTTGTACGCGTGCCGCTTGTTTTAGTAGTGCCCGGGCTTAAGGCCGGTGTTGTGGCAAGCCAGGTTTCCACAGTGTCGCTGATGCCCACCCTGCTGGAATTGGTGGGCATTGAACCTGGTGAAGCCCTTAAGGAACAGATGGAAGGGCCAAGTCTGTTGCCGCTGTTGACCGGGAAAGCCGACGCGGCCGGCGACGTCTTCATGGAAACGGACTACCGCCTGTACACGCATAAGCGCGGCGTCCGCACGGCCGACGGCTGGAAATTCATACTTACCCTGGAAACGGGGGAGGCTGAATTGTTCAACCTCAGGGAAGATCCCGCCGAAAAAACAGATCTTGCCGGCGTGAAACCTGAGATCGCCGCCGCTTTGCGCAAAAAAGTTGCAGTTCATTTTGCCGGGCCGGAAGGCTCTTTAGGGCCGGAGGGGACCGGCTGCAACCCGGTTTACGCGGACCAATGCCGGCCATGAAATACCGCCTTTTCACCCGGGGCCATATCCGGCGTGCCGGTGAATTTTCCGTCGCATTTTTTTTCGCGCTGCAAATCTTCGTGGCCGGCGCCGCGCTTTGCGCCGAAAAACCGCGGCAGGTTGCCTGTCCCGGTTGTAATGTAATACTTGTGCTGGTGGATGCCCTGCGGGCCGACGCCCTGGGGGCCTACGGTTATCCACGGGGCACATCGCCTAACCTGGACCGCCTGGCCGCCACGGGCAATGTTTTCCTTAATGCCTGGGCGCAGGCTCCCAACACCCTGCCCAGCCACATGTCTATTTTCACCGGCCAGTACCCATGGACGCATAAGGTTGAAGCTATTTTGCGGGACCGGCTTGCGCCCGATGCCGTTACGCTGCCCATGGCCCTGCAATTGCGGGGCTACCGTACGGTCTGGAGAGCCCCGGTAAACCAGCCCCACCTGGGGCTTGCGGCTGGCTTCGAAAGGGGTTTTGATGTT
>MGVB01000143.1 GCA_001800275.1 Elusimicrobia bacterium RIFOXYA12_FULL_57_11 | reverse complement strand
CCTGCGCAGCACGCGCCGCTTCTTGCCGGGCACGGGTTCCGCCATCACGCCGCCCGCCTCGCCGGCAGGCGCAACCGCGGCCGCAGGCGCGCCTGCGGGCAAAGCTCCGGCGGAGGCTTTCTTGCGCCGCACAAGGCGTTTTTTTGCGCGCGGCTGCGGCGCCACCGCCGCTTCCCCTGCGGCGGCCGAAGCCACTTCCGGCGCGGGTTTGTTCTTGGCGGCCAGCAAATCGTCATAACTCTGGCGCTGTTCGTCGTCAAGAAATTCGCGTATCAGGTCCGGCATATCGCGGTTTATTCTGGCCATGGCCTCTTTGTTCTCATTCACCCTGGCCAGCCATTTATTTTCCTCGGCGGAATTCTTGTCGAATTCCTTCATGTTCTTGTCGAACTCCCTGGTTTTCTGGGCCACTGCCTTGGCTATACGCTCTTCCTGCCTGGTACTGAGCTTCAGGGACTGGGAAAGCTCAACCATTATTTTCTGCGCATCAGGGCGCTGCAGCACGTCCTGCTTTTCCGCGGCATCCGCCCTGATCTCCGCCATTCCCGGCAATAGATTAAGGGCAGGCTCGGCCGCCTTCAACTCCGGCACCCCGGTTGAAAATAACAATATTATTATTAGTGATAAGATTTTCATCAATATCTCTCCCGATATTTAATAAAGGCGCAGCGGCGTCCAAAACTCAACTTACAACATCGCGAATATGGCTAATTATAGCACAAGATATGCCGGCATTGAAGCAACCGGACCGGAGTTGACACAAAGGAACAGTCTTGTTATATTATTGCCAGTTGTTTTTAAGGAAACACGGAGCTGCATTTATGGAAGATACCCCGAAAAAATCCGGCTGGAGAATATTTTTCTACCTTACCCCGGTATACGTACTGCTGGCCATACCGCTGGTAAAATGGACCATGAAAAACCAGTCGGGGGGCGAGGTAACTCTTTCGAAGGAAGAGTATAACGTTTTCAACTCGGCCGAAGGCGAGATAAAAAAAGCAGACCCGGGCCAATATAAACCGCAGTTGACCGACAACGTGTACACCCTGCACTACCGTTCCGGCGGCACCAAGCAGGGAACGCAGGAAGAGCTGGACTGGGGCTACCAGGAAGGCTACCTGACGCAGGAGGTAGGCAAAAACCTGCGCAATCCAAAAGCCATAGATGAACTTTTCAACAACCAGTGGGTAGTGAAGGGCTTTATGAGCCGCAAGACGGTAAGGAAAACGCTCTTAAGCCGCCAAGCACTGCAGGATTTTCTTGAAAACACACAGGCAGCGGACAGTTTCCTGACCGATCCCGTTGTAAAATCCGCCCTGGGGAACACGCAAATCTTCAACATACTGGCCGAAAGCGATCTGGCCAAAGCCTTGCTTGCCGCGGGGCCCGTGCAGGAGCTTATGGAGGACCCTGAAGGCGTGGCCAGCGTGCTGGAAAGCAACCCCCGCCTTAAAGCCCTGCTGCGCAACCCCCGGGTAAAGACGGCCATTCTTTCCAATCAGCAGGCTGCCCCCCTGACGCGCGCTCTGGGCTGGAAATAAAAGCTATTCCCTGCGCATCATCATGTACAGGATTCCCCGGTAGGCACAGTAAAAAAGGAACATCGTAACCCCTAGAATGAAAAAGGGTTTGAACTTCAACCCCATATTGCTTATAGCTATGGTCATGGCGCCGCCCGGCAGGATTACCAGGTCGAAGAAAAATTTAATATAGGGGGCGGGCGTATAGCCCGCCAGGCGAACCTTGCTTTCGCTCTCCATCAGCGACAGGGCGTAGGCCCGCTTCAGGTATTTAGCGTAAAAAGCGTCCGTCGTGTCCGCCTTGGCCTTCTCCGCATATTCCCGTGTCAGCGTGTCAAGCGTCCCCGCCTTGAAAGCCAGCACCATCAGTTTCTCGTGCGCCGCCTCGTTGCGGGGGTCGGCCTTTAAGACCCTGCGCAGCGGCTCCATGGCCAGCGTATAGTAGATGACCCCGCCTTGTTCGGCCTTAAGACGATATGCCTCGGCCAGCTTTAAATTTACGGCCGGATTTTCCAGGTCGGTTTTCAGCGCCCTGTTGTAATAATGTATGCCGCGGTCGGCATCCCCCTGTTCAAGATACCTGTCCCCGAGCTCGATAAACTTCGCCAAAGGGATCTCTTCTTCCATAACGCCTTCACCTTAAATGCCAGGTAACGAGCAGCGGCCTTTCCGGCAGCCCCGGCGGCGGGAAACTGTTCAGCCAGGTGTCATAAGTGAATACAGACCCCCCGAACGTGGTCGATATGGGCTTATTCCTGGTGCCGAAAATATAGAGCTGCCTGGAGGAATTGCCGGTAGCCGTCATATTCGCGGCGCTCATGTCGAAAAACACGCCGCACGCGGTAAGGTTGGCCGAAGGGCTGGTGGTTTTTCCCTGGAAAGTGATACCGTTAGAGGCGAGCACCGCCAGAGAATTGCCGTAAATCGCGGAAGTAGTGGTGCCGCCGGTCAACGGATCGTAGTATAACAGGTTCGCGCTCTGGTTGGAAAGCCCCACTGTAATCTTACCCTTGGTCCCGCTGGTATTGCTGGTAGCCACCGTAACCCGGCCCCGGACCGTGCCATACAGCGTGAGGTTGACGTTTTCCCCGTATATTATCATGCCGGCTTCCGTCACTGGAACGGTAATGGTAGTGCCTATAAGCGAGAACGAACTTGAGGACGGGTGGGCGTTAAAGCGGATGGTCCTGTCTACAGTGGTCTTATAATTAAAGTTGGCCCTGTAATAAGTGTCGCTGAGGGATGGATAAACCATATCGGATGGATAAAAATTATACCGTGTGCCCGACACTACAGGGCTGCCTGTCAGCGTGCCGTTATAATACAAGTCCCCGTTTACGCGCACGTTAGAGCCGGTTACGCTCAAATTGCCGCCCACTATAAGCGGCCCGCCCATGAAGGTGACATTATCCCCGGAAATGGACAGGTTGCCGGTTATCCACCATTTCCCGTGGTAGGTGACGTTGTCCGCGCTTATGGTGAAGGCGCCGTCTATGAGTGTGCCGTAATCGGTAAGGTCGGAAATAAACTGCACGGCGCCGTAGAGGCTCTTGTCGGCAAGAGGAGAAGCGGCGTTTTTGCCGTATTGCCCGGCCGCGTGTATGTAGAGCCGGTGGTTCTGCGCGTCCGCTTCCGTGCTCACCGAGGAAAAACCGGCCGAATAAAACACCGGATTGCGCGATAGCGTGTCGGAATCGTAATGCCCCTCATAGTAACTCTGGGAAAACTGCCGCATGAAATCCACCAGGACGTTGGACGCCAGGCTGCCGGACATTTTCAGCTGTTTTTCCTTGAACGAGGTCTTAAGGTGGGCATTGGAAGTAATGACGATGTAGATAACGAGCGGCACAAGGAAGACCGCCATCAGGTTCACCATCACCAGCGCTATGCCGCGCCTGCGCGCCATATCATCTCCTCCTTTTGAGCTGCAGCAGCGGCGGCATGATCTCCGTGCCGAGCTTCGCGTCAGACAGCGTGTCGCGGTTGGCATCCGCCTCCATATACACTTCCACCGAAGCTATATATTTCAGTTCGTCCGCAGTATCTATGGCGCCCGAACGGCTGCCGTGCCCGGCCGTGGCCTGCGTCCAGTCTATCTCCCGCTCGCTTATTATGCCGTCCCCTTCGCCCGTATCGCCGGTGCCTGTCACCCCGTCGCTGCCCAGGTCGATGTTTTTCCCCAGGTCCTCCCGTTTCGAACCGTAGAAAGTAAAGGTAAAGGAACTTATGCTGGCCGCCAGCTTCGAAACCTCCTTCGTGCCCTCGTTCACCGAGATGGACCGCCAAAGCGTCCCCGATGAGTAATAGATCTGTATTACCACGTCCCTGTTCCCGTCGTTGTCGTCATCATCGTCTTCCAGGTTGTAGCCGGCCTGCCACTGCTGGTCCCGGGGGAGGGAAAATTTCAGCTGGGCGTCGTTATCGGAATCGGTATCCTTTATATTGGGGACCCCGTCCGCGTCGCCATCGGCGTTCCGGTCGTAGGCCGGGTTTTTCAGCATATCACACACGAACGTTATGGAAGTTTTTGAAACACCAAGGAACTCATTCGCCTCGTACAGATCGCCCTCCATCCGCATTAAGGCCAGCCGCAGGTCCGCCGACCCGGACATCTTGCTCTCCGAGGACTTGGCCGTTTTCGTAAACCCGGTCATGAACTTGGCGAACAGCGCCATGGCTATGCCCAGCACAGCCACGTAAACGATCATTTCGGCAAGGCTGAAGCCCGGCCTGGAGCGCCGGAACACGTTAGTAATTAACATTAAAACTCCAGGTGTCAACGGAAGTTTTCTTGTCCGCGGGGTCATCGGCCCAATGGCTGACGAAGATCTCTGCGGTGTGGCTGGAAGAACTTGAGAAAGGGGTCTCCTGCCGGTAAAAAACACGCTGCCCCTGGGCGTCCCAGTGGCCGGAAATATTCGCGGAAGAGACCACCACTACCCCGTCCACCTTCAGCACTATGCTGTCGAGATCTACCCCCGATTGGTTGTCAAAAACCTTGCAGCTTATTTCCGGCAGCGGTTCAGCGGTAAAACCGCTGGGCACCTTATTAGCCACCGATGGCGCGGAATGGTCGGTCCCCGCAACGGACACGGTAAAATTCCAGGCGGCTGAAACCTTGTAACGGGCCCTGTCCCCGCCCTCCACCAGCAAAGAGTAAGAGTTCCCGTTAATCAGTTTTAGCGGCAACCCGGTGGCCGGGTCTTCCCACGCAAGCCTACCGGTGGCCGGGTCATAGGAGAATGGCACGGTGGAACCGTTCACTTTCATCGAGGTCGCCTCTTCGCAGATTCCGCTGGCGGCGCCGGTTGAAACCGCTGAATCCGTAAGCACCGCTCCAACATAGGGGACAAGGTCATTGACCGTGCCGACCGGGCTTTGCCCGGTTATTTCCGGCGGCTTAAGGTCCAGCACCACCTTGCGCTGGGCGTACGGGGAAAAGAAAGTATCCTTGGTCGCCTGCGCGTAAAGGATATTTTCCCCCTCTCCCAGGGCGGCGGTAAGGCCGAAAGCCCAGAAATTGAAGTTCCCCATGGAACTGGCTGCCTGGTTATGATGTGGAGTGCCGCCCATGGAATTGCGGTAAAACTTTACAGTAGCCAGCGGGGAAGTCTCCCCGTCAAGCACCAGCGGCGAGGCCGCGTCAGCGCGGTACGCCACGATATCCGCCGAGCAGGCCTTGCTTATCGCCAGCGCGAAAGCGTTGGCGCGGGCGGGGGTCATCAAATCGTACAGATAGGCGTTATTCTCGGGGCTGGTGATAAGCAGTTTGAGCTCCGCACCGCTGGATTTGCTCTCTATACCGGAAAGCATTTCCAATGAGATCAGCTCCACCTGCGTATGGATAACGGCGCCGTTGCGGTAAAGCTTCAGCGTGGCTTCCTTAAGGTTGGTATCAGGCGCTTCGGTGACTATTTTATTCAGGGAGGCAGAAGTGTAGGTATCATAGTAATCCGCGTCAGCCGCCGGGTTGGCCTTGTAGTATTTGATGGAAGGATCGTAGTCGTCTACCCTGTCCCCGTTGGCGTCGGTAAAATCGCGCAGGTCCCCGGTGAGGCCGTTGCCGTTAACGTCCGACACGTCGCGCAGCTTGTAGACCACGGAGATGGTCCAGCGGTCCACTTTGTACTTCCTCATGGCCGCGTCTATGGCGTTGAGCACCCCCATATACGGGTAGGAGGCTTTCTGCAGAGTAACGGGGCCGAAAGTGCCGGTAAGCCCGAAACTCGGCAAAGCGGAGTCGCTGTCAAAAAGATAATAGTACTCCACGGTCTTGAATTTGGAAAAAGCCATTTCGGCAAGGCGGGTGGTGTAAGTGTTCTGCTGGGTCTTTACAGCTACCAGGACCATATACTGGTACGTGTACGCCAGTGAAAGGCTCAG
>MGVB01000142.1 GCA_001800275.1 Elusimicrobia bacterium RIFOXYA12_FULL_57_11 | reverse complement strand
CAGGTGCCCTGGCCGGAATCGTCCGCCAGCCGCGAGGCGTCCATAGCCCGCACTTCAAGGGTATACTCCCTGTCGCCTGCGGGCCAGTTAATATTGGTCAGGTAGTCCCAATTGGTGGAAGGCGTACCGTAAGGAGCCAGCACATCGTTCCAGGCCGTGGCTTCGGTAACCGTGCCTGAACTGAAATTGGCGCCCATGCAGTAGTAGGTGTCGCCTGACAGCAGGTAGGAAAGCCGTATCTGCGCCCGCTCCACACCGGCGTTAAGGGCGGGGTAATCCTGGACGGAACCCCTTAACTGGTTGGACAAGCCCGGCTGCCCTATATTCTGCGGCTTGTAGCGGCCGCTCACCCCGTCAGCGTCACTGTCCGGCCTTGAAATTGAAGATACGGGCGGGGTCTTGTCGAACGTTATCGTGCGTGAAGAGACTTCCGGGGTGAAAATGCTCTCCAGGTTCCCGGCAACGTCGGTTGAACGCACCAGTATGAGATACTTGTAGCCCGACGCCACGGCGCTCCCAAGCCCGTCCGGCGCGAACATCCAGCTGGTGGCACTTGGCGACAGCGTGCCGCCGTTCTCCGGGGCCACCTTTATCCAGTTGGGAGCGGCGCCGCCCACGTTAAAGCCTATGCTGGTGCTGTACCACACCAGCGGGTCGGACAGCTGCTGCACGGCCACATACACCGCCTCGTTGCGGCCATTGTCATAAGCCGTGCCGGAAACAGAATCGAATACATTTGTGCCGCGCTTGTCGGAGTCGAACGGCAGCAGGACCTGCGTGGTGGGCGACGTAGTGTCTATTATAAAACTGATGGCGGAAGACAGCCCGGGGATGGTTTTAACCCTGCCGGCTTTATCTGTTACCCTCATCTGCAGCCAGTAAGCCTTACCCTCTATCCACGGCGGCAGCCCGGCAGCCAGGCTCCAGGGCTCATTTTCGGTATCGAAGGGCGGGGCCAGCGCGCCCACCGGCAGCCAGACAGGGCTGGTCCCCCAGGCCGAGACGCCGTCCCAGAAACTGGCAAGGCCGGTAACCCCGGTTGAGATGGTCACCTCTACGCCCGCTATAGCGCCCGGGGCGGTGTCGGAAGCGAGGCCGGACAGTTCCGTAACCGACCGCGCGAATTCCACGTTAGGGTTGACGAAGGAACCGGCGGGATCGTTATCGTCTATGACAAAATATCTTTCGCCTATGACGTTCTGCAGTACATAAGTAGGCCCCTGTTCATTGGCGGCGCGTGATTCGGCTTTAAACCTGTTTGTACCCGCCAGCGGCCAGATACCCGCTACGTTCCTGGTCCAGGAAAGGTTGTCGGTACCGTAGAAACCACAGGTGGACGCCCCTATAACATAGGTACTGTCCGTACAGCCCGCCAGCCAGGTGGTAGTGGAAACCCAGCCGCCCGGGGTCCACACGGTGTTGGGCACCGCGCTTACATTGGTAATACGCAGCTGCACGGTATTGCCGGAAACCATGGTACCCATTATGGTATTGAGGCCGCCCGGCACAAAATGCTGCTGCTCGCCCGAAGCGGGCGCTGTTATGGCCGAGCCGGGCTGCGGGGCTACTTTAAGTATCCGTATGTAGGCCGACTGCGCGGGCGGCTGCGTAAAGCCCGGCAGAGCGGTAGTGTTGCCCACAATATCCACGGCGCGCGCAAAGATGCGGTAATGCTGCCCATCCGTCATAAGCGGAATACTGGAGATGCCCACCGTCCAGGCCACCAGCACGGCGGCATTGGTGGAGGCGTCCACGAAAGCGCTATCAGGGGGATCTACGCTGTTGATGCTGAAATTCCCCAGAGTTGCCGGGTCCCACCACTGGAGGTTGGTTTCACTGTAGAAAGCCACCTGCACTTTCTTTATGGAAGAATTAGCGTCGTAAGCGGTGCCGGAAATCCCGGTAAAGCTGTATACCGTATAGGTGTTAGGCACGGTCACTCCGGTAGCGGGCGGAGTTTTATCCACCTTGAAGGTCTTTACCGGCACAACGCCAAGCGGCTCGGCGTTAGGCGACAGCGAACCGGCGACGCTGAGGGCCGAATCGTAAGCGCGGAAACTGACGTTATAGGCCTGGCTGTCGAGGGTCTTCGCCCAGAGGGCGCCGGTGTTGAAATAGGTCCAGGTGCCGAGCACGTCGGTCATGTTAAGCCAGGCGGAGTCATTGGCGCAGGTCGTATCAAAGGCCGTGGCCCCGTTCCAGCAGGCGAACGCGTCGTTGCCCTGCTGCACCCTTACCTTTACCTGGCTTACCAGCCCTCCGGAGCCGGGGCCGGAAAGCGGGTAATCGATAGCGGTACCGGCGATGTCGGCCAGCGTATACCCGGGGATGGAGCTGTACCACTGGTCATGAACAGGCACGTTTATAGTGGACGTGGGCGGCTGCACCTCGTAGAGGAAGGTGCGCTTGAGCGTCATGGAAGATTCCGTATTGCGGTAGGTAGCGTCGGGCAGGTTCACCTTGTCCTGGCCCCAGGCGTAGACGAAGAATGTTTCCGCCGACGGCACCGGCACCGCGGGGTGCCCGCTGTAAGTTACGTCGTCCCAGAGATAGTCCATATTCTGGTGTTCCCAGGCGGTAACCGGGTAGGCGGGCGCGCTCTGCGGGGGGTCGTTGCGCTCCAATTCCCACCCATTGCCATCGCCGTTCCACCATTTACCGTCGGAAAGCCGCTGCACGCCTACATAGAAAGGCGACTGCAGGCCCGCTGAAGTGGCGCCCACGGGCATATCCGCGGCGGTGCCGCCTATAATGTTAATGTGCGCGCTGTAAGCCGCCCCGTCTATAGGCGTAGTTACCGCGCTGACGGGTTTGGAGGCGTCGTATTTAAAGGTGGTAGTGGAATAAGCCGCGCCGTAATTGCCGGCCAGGTCACGGACACGGGCGATAAAGGTGTACTCCTTGCCGTCGGTCCAGGCTATATTCGAAGAGAGCCAGGTCTCGAACGGCACGGTGGTGGTGGTTTCGGCCACGTTCCAGATAGTATCCGTAAAGCCTGTCAGCCAGGCGCCGGAAGAAGTGTAATACTTCCACTTGGACAGCATGGCCGGGTACTCAAGCCCGTATTCCACGGCCTGCACGCCGGAATCCGAATCGACGGCGGTACCCAGGAGTTTAGGCAGCGAATTAAGCCCGTAGTTGCCGCCGTTCTGGGGGAAATAAATCCCGGCCTGCGGGCGGACATTATCCAGCCTGAAATATTTGGTGTACAGCGGCGCCAGGTCCGTGCCATGGAAATTGCGCGCCGTATCCCTGCCGTAGATCTCCAGCTTATACTTGGTGCCGCCTACCCAGGCCGCAGCCGTTATATCCCAGGCCCAGTCCTTTACGCTCACCGGGCCGGGCAGGAGCAGCTCTTTCCAGGCCTGGTCGCCGGTAGCCAGGTCGAAAGCCAGCGTGGAAGGGTTCAGATAGGCGCTCTGGTCCAGGCTGTACACGCGCAGGTACGCGTAAAAATTATTCAGGCCGCCGGGGTAATTATCCTGCATGGTGCCGGCAATGGAATTCAGCGAGGTTACCCAGGTGGGGCTGCCCATCACGTCAGAAAGCGCCAGGATGCCGGCCGAAGGCGTTATGGTGGGCCGCGAAACATCGTAGGCGAACATATAATTGCCGGGCGTAACGTAGGAATCCGTAAGCTGGTTGGCGGAATTGTTCGCCCTCACAAAAATACGGTATTCCCGGCCGTCCAGGAACTGCGGGGCTTTTAATGAAGTCCCCGCTTCGAAGTTGACCGCGATATTGGCCTGTGACAGCGGCGGCGCGAAAATAGCATCCGGCGAACCGCCCAGCGCGGAATCCGTAGACAGCCAGACGGCGCTTTCCAGGGCCGGGTCGTGCCCGCCGGTGAAACTCCAGGAAGACCCCGTCCAGTAGTAGCCGTTGGTATCTATGAACACAGCCCAGACCTGGGAAATACCAGCGCCCACGGCGCTGACATTGAGCGTTACCGAAGACACATTGTTCTGTATGGTGGCGGCACCCGGCCATTTAACGTACGCCACCGGGGCGGCCGACCTGAAGTAGTAAACACACTTCTGCGTGAGGGAAGACTCGCTGTTCGCGTAGGAGGTATCCGGCGTGCTTACAAGGTCCATGCCCCAGGAATAAACCGTAAAGGTATCAACATTTACCTTCAGCAAGTCGTAGAAAGTGCCGGGCAGCGTTAAGGACCAATTCTTGATACCAGTACCCGGGCTTAAGAGCGTTACCGGGTCGTTTCGGGTAACGGTCCAGGTGCTGCCATCCCACCAGTAATCATCCGACTGCCGCTTGATCCCGACATGAAAATTCTGGTCCAGTCCGGAGGGGGTGCCGGTTGACACCTGATCCTGCGCCGTGCCGGAAATGGATAATACCTGCACCGTATATTCCACGCCATGGACGGGATACGCCACCGTGGAAGTAGGAGCCGACACGTCGTAAATGAACGTTATTTCTTTTTCGTTGGAGACATTCCCGGCGGAGTCGGTGGCCCGCGCCGTCAGCCGGTAGGATTCGCCGTCCACCCAGGCGATATTTGAAGCCACCCACACGGACCAGTCGCCCGCCGGGTTATAAGCGTTGTTCCAGAGATTGCCCACATACGGGTAAACCCAGGCGCCGGAACTGGTGTAATGCCGCCAGTGGGTGGTAGGATCGGTCTTGTTATACTGCAGGGCGTACTGCACATTAACCACACCCAGGCCCGTCACTGTGCCGGAACTGGACGCCAGGGCGGCCCCGATGTAGTTGGGCAGAACAAGGGCGGGCCAGTCGATGGAAACCACCGGCTTCACCTTATTGTAGGAGAAGTAGCGGATATACTTCGGGCTGGCGGCGCTGCCGGTCTGACAATCACCGGCCACGCTGTCGGGCCCCCAGGGGCAATTGCCCGTGTGCTGATTGCCCGCCCGGTCTTTGCCGTAAATCTCAAGCAGGTATTTATTGCCGGTCGAGAACTGTGTGGCGGAAAGGTCGAACGACCAGGTATTCCCGATAGTTTCGTATAAAGCCCAGGCCGTAGCCGCGTCGGAATAGTCGAACTTGGCGGCCGTATTCGGGTTAAGGTACTTATCCGCGGTCAGGTCATAGACGCGCATATAAATCTGGCGTTTGTCCAGCGCGTCCGCCACATTATCGGTTACCGTACCGCTGGCATAGGAAACTTCATTGGCGTATGAAGGGCTGAATTCCATGGTAGACAGGCCTATCACCCAGGAACTGGCCGTAACCGTGGGCACGGTTATGTCATACATAAACACGTGGCTGGAAACACTGGGAGGATAATAGAACAGTTTCTGTCCGGCCGTGTTCTCCGCGCGCACGTACATCCGGTATTTACCGCCGTCGCTCCAGGCGGGATATTTCATACCGGTAACGTCCGTAAAAGTTACGCTCAGCCCGGACCGCCCGTCAATGGCCGTATCCGGAGTAAAATACATGTCCGGGCTGCCGCCCTGCTCCGCGTCGGTGGACAACCAGACCGCGCCAGGGAAGGGGGGCGGGTCGATGGCGCCGGCGGTCCAGCCCTGCCCGTTCCAGTAATTGCCGCTGTTGTCCAGGAACGCCGCCCACGCCTGTTTTATACGCCCGCCCACCGGGTCCAGGCTGAAGGCGGCGGAGGTCAGCGTGGCGGAGTTCTTGGCGCTGCCGGCCTCCGGGTAGATACTGACAAGAGCGGGGGTGCTGACGCTGTAGGAGAATGTCATTTTAACCGTGCCGGAAGACTCCACGTTAACGGCCTCCGCAGACGGGTTATTAACGAAGTCCCTGCCCCAGGAGTAAACGTTAAAGGTGTGCGTAGTATCAGGCAGCAGGTCGAAGAAGGTGGTGGACAGCGGCAGCGCCCAGTTCTTTACCGCGCCGGAACCTGACAACGCCGATACCGTTATGGTGCTTACCGCGGCCGTCCAGGTGCTGCCGCTCCAGGTGTAGCCGTCCGACACGCGCACTACCTTTACGGAGAAACTCGAAATATCTATGCCCGACGCCGTGCAGGTGGATGCGTAGCTCTGGTCGGCCGCCGTACCGTCTATGGAGGCGAGACGGCTGGTGTAGCCGCCGCCAGAGGTGGTGACACCCGCTTCCGGAGCGGACGCGTCATAATTGAAACTCATGGTGCGGTCGGTAGTATTGCCGGCCTGGTCGGCGGCGCGCACGGTAAGGTCGTAGTTCTGGCTGTCGCGCCAGGCGACGGCGCTTATAGACCACCCGCATTCCACACCGCCCGCCGCGCCGGCGCAGCTGCCGCCGGCATTCACCCACATCTCGCCGCTCTGCCAGCCGGTCCCCGTCCAATAATTATTGCCGTATTTCAGGGTATAGGTGACGGTGCTTATTCCCGCCTCGCCCGCCGCGTCCGTGGCCGTGCCGGTAATAGAACCTAAAGCGGAGCCGATATTATTCGGGACCGTTACCGCGGGGGCCGTTATAAGTACGGCGGGCGCGTACTTGTCGAATTTAAAGTAACGCACATACTTGGGGCTGGCCTCGCTGCCGGTCTGGCAGTCGCCCGCCGCGCTGCCCGCCCAGGCCGGGCAGCTGGTTATATGCTGGTTGCCCGCCTTGTCCTTGGCGTAAACCTCAAGCCTGTAGCCAAGGCTGCCGCCGGTATCGAACTGCGTGGCCGTCAGATCGAAAGACCAGTCGGCGGTTATGCCTTCTTTCAGGATCCAGGCCGTAGCGCCGTCGTCGTAATCGAATTTGGCCGAGGTGTTAGGATTCAGGTATTTGCCGGAATCCCGGTCGTAGACGCGCAGGTACACCTGGCGTTTATCCAGCACATCCGCGACATTGTCCGTTACAGTGCCGCTGGCGATGGTAACCGCTTTCAGCCAGGTGGGACCGGCCGCCATGGTGGAAAGCCCGGTCACCCAGGAATGCGCCGTAGCGGTAGGCGCGGTGATATCGTATATGAATACGTGGCTCGACACGCTGGGCGGGTAATACAGCAGCTTCTGGCCGGCGGTGTTCTCGGCGCGCAGGTAGATGCGGTACTTGCCGCCGTCGGTCCAGGTGGGGCTTGAGATACCGGCGCCGCTGGCGGCGAGCGTTACGGTGAGAACGGACTGCCCGTCGGGAGTGGTATCGGGCGTAAAGATCATGCCCGGGTTGGCGGCGGTGGACAGCCACACCCCGCCCGGCACGGACGGCAGCGGGAAAGCCGCCGGGGTATCCGCTACGGCCGTGGCGCTCCAGCTCGAGCCCGTCCAGTAAAAATTACCATCGCTGAGGAAAGCGGCCCACACCTGCTTTATACGCCCGCCGGCCGGGTTAAGAACAAAGGATACGGAGGACTGGTCGTTCCTCGCGCTGCCGGCCACGGGGTCCACACTGGTAAGCGTGGGCGTGCTGACGCCGTAGGAGAACGACATTTTTATCACACCGGGCGTTTCGATATTAGCCGCCGCCACGGTCGGGTTATTCACCAGGTCGCTGCCCCAGGCGTACACATTGAAAGTGTGCGTGGTGTCGGGCAGCAGGTCGAAGAACGTGGTAGAAAGCGGCAGGCTCCAGGTTTTTTCCGCGCCGGAACCGGAGGGCAGCACCGCCACCGAACTCTGGGTCACCGTCCAGGTACTGCCGTCCCACCAGTAATTAGGCAGGCGCTTTATGGCCACGGCAAAAGCTGTCAGGTCCAGCCCGGAAGACGTGCAGGTGGAAGCATTCGGCAGATCGGCCACCGTGCCGGTGATGGCCGACAGCCGGCTGGTATAGGCGCTGCCGGGCGTGGTTACTTTTGTTTGCGGGGCATACGGGTCGTAGGTGAAACTTACCGTGCGGTCGGTGGAATTCCTGGCGTTATCGGTGGCGCGCACGCCCAGTTCGTAAGCCTGGCCGGCCCGCCACGCCACGCCGGTTACCGTCCACGCGCCTACGCTGCCGGTGGCCGGCTTTCTTATTTCCGTGCCGCTGGGCACCCAGGTGACGCCGTCCCAGTAATTATTGCCGTACTTGAGGTAGTAAGTCACGGTGGAAACACCCGATTCATTGCCGGGCTCGCTGGACACGCCGGAAATACTTACGCCGGCGCCGCCGATATTGTTCGGGGAGCCTACCGTGACAGGCGCCGTTATAGACAGGCTCGGCGGCAATTTATCGTATTTAAAATGCCTTACATACTTGGGGCTGACCGCGCTGCCCGTCTGGCAGGCGCCGGCCGCGCTGCCGGACCAGGCCGGACAGCCGGTGAGGTGCCGGTTGCCCGCTTTATCCTGGCCGTAAATTTCAAGCAGGTACTGGCTGCCGGTGTCGAACTGCGTAAGCGACATATCGTACGACCAGGTTTTAGCGTCGCTCGTGGTTTCTATCAGCGCCCAGGCCGTAGCGGGGTCCGAATAGTCGAACTTGGCGAAGGTGTTCGGGTTCAGATACTTGCCGCCGTCGGCGTCGTAAATCCGCATATAAACCTGGCGCTTGTCCAGGTTGTCCGACACATTGTCCATTACGGTACCGCTGGCAATGGTAACCCCGGTCAGCCAGGTAGGGCTCAGCGCCATGGTGGACAGGTCGGTCACCCAGGAAGACGCCGTGACCGTAGGCACCGTTACGTCATATACAAACACGTGGCTGGACACGTTGGGCGGGTAATAGGTCAGGGCCTGCCCGGCCGTGTTCTCGGCGCGCAGGTAAATGCGGTACTTGCCGCCGTCCGCCCAGGCGGGGCTTGAAATACCAACGCTGCTGCCCGCAAAGGTTACGGTCAGGGCCGACCGCCCGTCGGGAACCGTGTCCGGAGTAAAGATCATCACCGGGCTGGCGCCCGTGGACAGCGCTACGCCGGCGGGGAAATTTTCCGGATCGTCGGCCACCGCCGTCAAACTCCAGCTCGACCCGGTCCAGTAGAAATTACCGTCATTGAGGAACGCGGCCCACACCTGTTTGATGCGCCCCCCCTGCGGGTCCAGGCTGAACGTTACCGAGCTCAGCGTCACGGCATTCCTGGCGGTATTGGTTTCCGGGTAGATATTAGTGAGCGTTGGGCTGCTGGCCGTATACCAAAACGCCATCTTAACCGTATTGGAGGAACCCACGTTGGCATACGCCGCCGCAGGGTTGTTAACCAGATCCCGGCCCCAGGCGTACACATTAAAATCGGTGAACGTATTGGGCAACAGGTCGAAAAACGTGGTTGAAAGCGGCAGACTCCAATTTCTCACAGAGCCGGACCCGGACAACGAAACCGTTATAGTACTTACCGCGGCCGTCCAGGTGCTGCCGCTCCAGGTGTAGCCGTCCGACACGCGCACTACCTTTACGGAGAAACTCGAAATATCTA
>MGVB01000141.1 GCA_001800275.1 Elusimicrobia bacterium RIFOXYA12_FULL_57_11 | reverse complement strand
GAATCTTCGTAAAGCTTCAGGTCGGTGCTGCGCCGGGTTACGTTGGCGGCGGAGGTCAGGATAAGAATACCAGCCGCTGCGGCCGGCAGCAGGCGCAGCCCGCCCCTGAGGTCCGCCAGCCTGTCCGCCGCCCACAGGAAAAGCCCCGCATTGGCCAGGTAAACCCAATGGTCCAGCATCAGGTCGTTAGCCGCCAGCAGCGGCAGTTTAGGCGCAAGGTTTATCAGGTACCAGGCCGCGCAGAACCGCAGGGTGCGGCCGCCCTTTTTCCGGATAAGAAAAACAGCGGCCGCCAGCGCCGGCAGGGCCATAAAGCGCAGCAGCTGCGACACCGGCTGCATGCGGTGGGAATGTATATCGAACGGAAACACCGTCTCCTTAAGGTAAACCAGGACGCATTGCGGCACTTTAAGGAAAAGGCCCGACAGTACAGGCGTCAGGCCGTGGGAAAGTGTCCCCATGCCCAGGGCGGCGTGGCGTATATAAAGGTAAACCGGGATGAAGGCGAAAAAAGGCAGGAGCTTCAGGTATTCTTTTTTATCGCGTTTCAGGTATAACAGGCAGAGTGCTATCAGCGCCGGGATAATGACGCCGGTCTCCTTGAAGCCGGTGGCCGCCACAAAGGATGCGAAGGCGGGCGCCGGCCTGCCCTTGAGAAAAAGCAGCAGCGCCGCCAGGGTACAGGCGCCGGCGGCCACCTCGGACCGGCCGGAGGTGTTGAGCAGCAGTTCCGCCGCCGCCGGGTGAGCCGCCAGCAGTATGGCGCTCCAGAAAGCCGCGGCCGGCCTGAAACCCAGCGCCGCCGCCAGGTAAAATAACAGGACCGCCGTCGCCGCGTGGAAGAGCAGGTTGGTCAGGTGGTAGCCGAACGGCCTGTAGCCCCAGACGGCAAAATCCGCCATATTGCTGAGGGTCTGCAGCGGGCGGTAGTAATTCTGCCCCTGGTCGAAAAGGTCGGACTTGAAGGCGTGCGCGAGATTGGCGGACGTAACGGCCAGCCGCGGGTTCTGCTCTATCATCCGGTGGTCATCCCAGATAAAGCCCACCCGCAGGGTGAGCCCGAAAGCCAGGCAGGCCGCCAGCGCTATCAGCGCGGCCGGCCAGAAACGGCCCGGAGGCGGGAGTTCCGCGGAATATTTCATGGTTTCAGATTATAGTAATTTAGAAACTGTATCCGGCGGACAGGCCGGTCGCGGGACCGCTGCCGGTATGGTGTTTCGCGCGGTAGTCGTCGTAGGTTTTGCCGGTATAGTAGAGCCCGTTCAGCTGCCAGGCCAGTTCCGCGCCCAGGCGCAGGCGCCGGGAAAGAAAAAGTTCCGGTTTGAGGGCCACGAACGAGGTCTCCTGGTAAAGGGCGGTACGCCGGTCCGGCCGTCCCGCCGGCAGGAACTGCTCAAGCCGGGTCCCGCCTTCCAACCCGAGGCTGAAAAAAGGCGCCGGGCGCCAATTGGCGGCAAGGCGGTAATATTTTACCGGCTGGTAAGACGCGGAGAAGGATATTTTACGGGTGGCCTGCCACCGCAACAGGAAAGGGAAGAGAAAGAAAAAGTCTTTTGTCGCGTAGCGGTAGGTTATAAAAGGCAGTGGCAGCGAGCGCGAAAAACTCCGCCGGGTGGAATAATTGAGCCCGAAAAGCCAGGCATGCGGGCCGCGTTCGCTGAATGTCCGGGAGAAATTAAAGCCAAGGTCCGTTTCCGAAGGCGAGTGCAGCGGGCGGTCGGAGTTAGAGTTTAGCGTGACGGCCAGGTGCGTGGCGCTGTCTTCAGCCGTAAGCGCCAGGGCCGTGGTGTAAAGTTCGGGAGGGAGGCAGCCGGTCTCAATGGTGCGCAGGTGGGCGGCCGCCGCGGAGGCCCTTACTTCAAGCCCGGCCGCGGACCCCAGGGCCGCTTCACCCCGCAGTTCCGACTTCCGGGAAGTGAATCCCTCCGGGGAGGAATAGGTGAAGGCGGTGTCCAGGGACGCCCGCGGTTTCGGCGGCCTGCCGGTTCCGGGCGGCGCGCCCTGCCCGGCCGCGGCGGCCGCCGCGGGCAGCAGTAAAAGCAGCGCGGCCGTCTTTACCATCGGGCGTTCCCCAGTTCCAGGCTTTCCCGGGTCAGGGCGTCTTTCCCTATAAGGTAAAGGCTGAACAGTATCACGGTCGAACCGGCGAAAAAAATGGATTTTTCTGTCCCGGCCGTGTGCGTTATAAGGCCGGTTTCGGTAAGCAGGTAGGTCCAGTCGTGCACGCCGCCGCCTACCAGCGGCAGGTCCTGTTTAAGGGCGTCCCCGGCGTAAATGCTTATATTCAGCAGGCTTTCCCCCAGCCAGAACAGGCACAGCTGCCAGCCCAGGTTGGCGCCGCGGCGCATTAAATGTACAAGGCAGACGGCGGGAATAAGCAGCTGGAAGATGGTGCCGCCCAGCATCATTATAAAGCGCGGGAAAACCCCCAGGAATACGTGTCCCGCCTCGTGGAAGGCCAGGTTTATAAAATCCAGCGGGGAGAAGTAATTCTTCTGCTTATACCATTGCGCGTAGAACAGGAGAAGGCCGGCTATGATGGCGAGCCTGAGCCATAGGCGGTAAGCAGGGCGCTCCGACGGCTCGGATTGCGGTGCGCCCTGCGGCAGCGCAGCGGCGGAAATTATTTTATTTACCTTTGCGGCGGCGCGCACCTCCGCCGGTATCTGCAGGTTCTTGTAACAGGCCGTGCAGAATTCTGCCTCCGTGGAATTACCCGCCCCGCAGTAGGGGCATTTCGTGCTCTCCGGAAGTTCCGTTTGCATGTACCGCCAATTATATTACTTTTAGCGCCCAGGCCTGCCCCGGGCATAGTACCCCGGGAACCCGTTGCGGAAAGGGGGCCCCAGCCGCGGCGGCTGGGGGGAAACCGACGCAAGGGTTTCCTCTGCCCGGGTTCCCGGGGTACTATGCCCGGGGCAGGCCAAAAAAGGTAAAATAGGGGTAATATGCGGGATATAAAAAAGACTGGCGGCCTGAAAAACAAAGTGGACGGGGTTTACTGGGACGGCTCACACTACGACGCCTTCAACACGCCTTACCAGGACGACCTGCCCTTTTACCTTGCCGAAGCCCGGAAGGCGCGGGGCCCTGTGCTGGAACTGGCCTGCGGGACGGGGCGGCTGACCATCCCTCTTAAACGGGCAGGCGTGGATATAACGGGCCTGGACCTGGCGGCACCCATGCTCAGGCGTGCCCGTGCCAAGGCCGCGGCGGCCGGGGTTCGCGTGGATTTTATAAGGGCGGATGCCCGCCGCTTCAGGCTTGGCAGGCGTTTTGGCCTTATATTTATACCCTTTAATTCGATGCAGCATATGGCGTCGCGCGCGGACATTGAGGGGATCTTCGGTTCCGTTGCCGCCCACCTTGCCCCGGGGGGACGTTTTATTTTTGATGTTTTTAACCCCGACCCCCGTTACCTTGTAAGGGATACCGCGGAATTGCTGCCCGTGGCCTATTACCCCGATCCTGCCGGCGGCGGAAAGGTGCTGGTAAATGAACAGTATTCCTATGACCGCGCGGCCCAGATTTCGCGCATAATCTGGCATTACAGGCGGGAAAAAGACGGTAAAACAGTAAAAAGACGTCTTAATCTGCGCTGTTTTTATCCGGCGGAACTGGAGGCGCTGACCCACTATAACGGGTTTGAGACAATAGCGCGCTGGGGCGGTTTTGACAGGAGCCCTTTTACCGGGGCGTCCGCCAGGCAGGTAATGATATTGAAAAAGCGCTCCTGATTTGCTATTCTTATACTACTATGAATACCTATGAGTTAATGTTAATTGTCAATCCGCAGATCTCCGAAGTTGAGATCGGGGAAGTGGTGGAGAAATCCAAGAAAATACTTGCGGATGGTAAAATAGAAGTGCTGGCCGAAGACCGGCTGGGCCGTAAAAAGTTCGCCCACGCCGTGAAAAAGAACCGCGACGGCTTTTATGTCTATATGAAAGTGAAGGCGGTTCCCGAAACTTTGAAGGCCGCCAAACATAATTTCAGCCTCCAGGACCATATTCTGCGCTCGATGTTCATAAAAGCCGGCGCCGAGACTGTTAAGAAAGCCTGAACCAGGCCCTTACCGGGAACATGGATATACGGATCCCAGAGCAGAATTGTGTTTTTATAGCGGGCCGGCTTACCCGCGATCCGGAGCTGCGTTTCACGCAGAAGGGCCAGGGTGTCAGTTTTTTCGACGTGGCTGTGAACCGCCGCTACAGGGACCTGGCTACCGGGGAATGGAAGGATGACACCGTTTTTGTGCCGGTAACGGTGTGGGGGCAGGTAGCGGAACGCTGCAAGGAAAAACTTAAGAAGGGCAGCCCCGTGCATGTGGAAGGCCGCCTGGCAAGTACGGAATATACCGACAAGGCCGGGCAGAAGCGCAAGATGATGAAAGTGACCGCCCGCCGGGTGCAGTTCCTGGCCTACGCAACGCCTGCGGAGGGCGGTGGCGCGGCCCCGGAAACGCCGGAAGTGGCCGAGTCCGCCGAGAGCGATGTCAAGAGCGACGCTTCCGGGATGGATGAAGTGCCGTTTTAATGTTTAATTCAGGAGCATAAAAACATGGAGAACAACGAAACAACCCCACCTAAACCGCAGGAGGCCCCCAGGCCCGCCGCGGCGCCCCACGCTTACAGCGCCGGTCCCAGGCGGCCCTCCGGCCCCGGCGGCCGCGGTCGTTTCGCGCCGCGCCGCAAGGTCTGCCGGCTGTGCGCGGAGAAGATAAAGCTTGTCGACTACAAACAGGCCCAGATCATTAAAACTTTCTGCACTGACACAGGGAAAATGCTTTCCAGGCGCATTACCGGCGCCTGTGCCAAACATCAGCGCCAGATCATGAGAGCTGTGAAGATTAACCGCAATCTTTCCCTCATGCCTTACAATTAAGCCGGGGGAGAACCAACATGAAAGTAATACTTAAAAAAGATGTTTTGAACCTGGGCCGGTCCGGTGAGATAAAAGTTGTCCGTGACGGCTATGCCCGCAATTTCCTTATGCCCCGCGCAATGGTGGAAGTTGCCACCGAAGGCGCGCTGCGCGCCTGGAAGAACAGCGAAGCGAAGCGGACCAAGCGCGTTACCTCGGAAAATGACGCGCTTAAGCAGCTCGCCAAGCGCCTGGACGCCATCACGCTTTCCTTCTCCCGGCCCGTTTCCGAAGACGGCGTAATGTTCGGCTCCGTAGCCAAGAGCGACCTCATAAAGAACCTCGCCGCGGCCGATATCAAGGTGCACAAGGACATGATCCGCCTGCCGGCCTCCCTTAAGGCCGTCGGCACCTTCGAAGTGGAAATCGCGCTGAAGCAGGACATTACGGCCAGGATAAAAGTGGCCGTTTCCGCGCAGAGCAAGTAAGTCCTTTCCTCTGCTATCCGGGCCGGATCGCGGCCAGGTCCGGCAGCTCGTTAATATCGGCGGCGGGGGGCGTACGGTGTTATGACCTATAACAAGGTTCCTCCTAATTCACTTGAGGCGGAAATGGCCGTCCTCGGGGCCATGCTCATCGAAAAAGAAGCGGTGGAAAGCGTCACCGAGATCATCGAGCCTAAACATTTCTACAGCGATATTCACCGCAAGATCTACGAAGCCATACTGGACCTGCGCCTGCGCAACCAGCCCGTGGACGTGGTCACCCTCTCCGAAGAATTGAAAAAAAGCGGGCGCCTTGAGGACCTGGGCGGGCAGAAATACCTGGCTGAATTGATGGAAAAGGTCTCCACCGCCGCCCATACGCAGGCTTACGCGCGTATAGTGCAGGAAAAAGCCCAGCTGCGCGACCTCATCCGCGCTTCCACCCTTATAGTGGAGAAGTCCTTTGAAGGTTCGGAGGACGTAAAGAAGATAATGGATTTTGCCGAAGGGCAGGTGCTGGCCGTGGCGCAGAAAAGCACAGATCACGGCTTTGCGCGTGCCTCCGACCTGGCGCACGAGGTGCTGGGCCGCATTGAAAAACAATATTCGCAGCACTCGGCCGTGACCGGCGTGCCTACCGGCTTTACAAAACTGGACGATATGACCGGCGGGCTGCAGAAGTCGGACCTGATAATACTCGCCGCCAGGCCCAGCCAGGGCAAGACCGCGCTGGCGCTGAACATGGCCTATCACGCCTGCGTGGAGAAGAAGATTCCCACCGCCTTCTTC
>MGVB01000140.1 GCA_001800275.1 Elusimicrobia bacterium RIFOXYA12_FULL_57_11 | reverse complement strand
AGTTTTTTTTCCGGCAGCCAGTTCAGGAAGCTGTACACTGCCAGCAGCGCGTAGAAAAGCGTCCCGAGATCGGTATTGCCTATCCCGGAAAGAGATGTAACAACCGGCACCGTGTAAAAGATGGCAGCAGCCAGTAACGCGGCGGGGCGTTCCATGAATTTGCGGGCCAGGATGTACACCGCAGCCATGCAGAAAATCCCGGCAATATAATGAAAGAGCCTGGCGGTCTGTATCGAGCCGGCGGCCGCCAGCGCGGCATACTGCATAAGAATCCCGGAGGGAAAGTACTGGGCGGATGCCCCGGGAATGGAATAAATGGCATGGGAAACCAGCCATTTGGCCGGGATCCCGAGATGTGTACTCGTCTCATCTTCCGCTGTAGGCGGACAATAGTTAAAGAGCAGGTTGCCAATAACGGCCAGCAACAGGATACAGAGCAGCGCTTTCTCCGCCCGGGAGAGAACCCTGATTTTCTCTCCCAGTTGCGTCATCCAGGTGCCGAGCAGGCTGATGTACCCGGCAATCTCCCTGCGTGTCAGCCATAACATGGCCATCCCCATGAGAATGAAGACCGGGCGGTAGAAAAGGCCCATGTAACCCAGCGCAAAGGTTAAATAGGAGATCGCAAACATCCCGATGCCAGCGGCAACCAGGAAATCACCTCCGGAGACCTCGCCGCCTGTCCGGCCAAAGAACACCTGTACCCTGCGTCCCAGTCCAGCGCAGGCCAGGACATACGCGGCGATGAGACAAAGATCCAATGGTAGCGTGAATATCATTTAAAAAAAGCGACAGCCTTAAGGAACACCATCTCTATATGGCTGGTGGAAATGACGTGGTAATAATATGCCAGGAAATTCAGGGCGGACCAGGAAATAATTATGGCGAACAGAGTTTTCTTTTCCATTTATTTACCCTGCCGCGCCTCCCCGGCCTTCCGCTCGTAAAAATCAAGAAGCTCCTGATGGCTGGAGAACCATTCTGCGGTTTTCCTGAAGCCGCCGGCAAAATCAAAACGCGGATACCAGCCGAGTTCCCTCCGTATTAGGCGGTTGTCACAACCCCAGGAGGTTGTATCCCAGACACGGTTTTGCATGGCGCCCCATTGGGGTTCCGTTTTAACACGCATAGCATTACGGACAATATCAACCGTTTCGCGCATAGTTACCTGAGTACCGGTTCCCACATTATAAACAGCCCCGCGTTGCGTATCCCCGCGCGAGGCCGCAAGAAGATACGCGTCACAGACATCCTCAATGTAAACGTAATCATGTGCCACCTCAGGAGCCACCAAAGGGGGCAGCGTGCCTTTTAACCCGTTAAGGACAAGCGCCGGCACCAGCCGCCCCGGCGCTTCGTATGGACCGTATACAGAATAAAGCCGCAGGGTAACCACATGAGCGTTCCCGCTGCGGGCGGCATAGCGGCAATAATCAGTGCCCGCAGCCTTGGTCACGGCATAGCAGCTGTTGGGCTCGGGGCATTCACTTTCTCCTGGGGCGTGGTCTTTGAAACCGTATTCGGAAGAAGACCCTGTATTCACGAAAGCCTCGAACCCGCGCTCAAGGCAGGCCTCAAGAAGATTTATAGTGCCGGAGACGTTAGTGCGCACCATAGCGTCCGCATCCGTCTGCCAGGAATAGGCTCCGTGCGCGGCCAGGTGGAATATCCAATCCGGGCCGACCTCTTTTACTATCCCGGATAGCCTGGCCCTGTCATCCAGATCTGACTCATGAAAAGCGAGTTTCTCCTTTATGCTGTCCAACCGCCAGGCCATGCACCCCGGGCGCACCAGCATATGCACTTGGTGCCCTTCCGCCAGCATGCGGCGCGCAAGGTTAGCGCCGACAAAACCTGTACCCCCGGTTAATATCACCTTTTTCATCACACCACCACCGTATTGGATTTCACAGCTATAAGGTACATATTTCCCAGCGGGACATTAATCTTAAGCTTTCCGAATCCGCTATTCTCCAACATCAGAAGTACGGTCCGCTTCAACACTGCCGGCAGCGGCAGCAACCGCGCCAAGTAATTGAGCGAATAAGTATTGAACGCGGTGCCGGCCTCCGCAACCCTGAACCCGCGGCTTTCCACCAGGCGCGCCAGCGTCCCGTCTCCGTAGAGGAATGTATGCTCTATGTCCACTATCGGGCTGCTTTCCCCCAACAACCGGGCTGAAACGGCGTCAGCGTTGTGATTAAGCACAAGCATTACTCCTCCAGGCCGGAGCGCACGCAGACAGCAATCCAGCAACTCCCCCGGCTCCGGAATATGGTCCAAAACCTGGAACATACAGATAACATCGAAATGTCCGTCAGGGAACAGTCCGGGCCGCATGACCCCGACATGGATATGCTGGCCTACCGCGTCAGCTGCTCTGGCGGCAGCCGGACCGCTGGGCTCAACTCCGCGGACTTCGGTAAAGCCTCGCGCAAGCGCCTCTTCCAGAAAGAAACCGCTGCCACAACCTATCTCCAGCAGGGACTTCGCCAGCGGCAGATATTTCCCGGCCTTCTCCAGGTAGCGCCCATAAGTGCGGCGGATGCCTGGTATCTCACTGGAATAGTCCAGCGAACTCTCGGCATAAAGCCGTGAAATGGCATCCGTGTCGGCCACAGGGTCCGAGCGGATCAGGCCGCATAAGTTGCATTTCACAGTGCGATAATGAACCCTGTCCGGGGCGCGGCGGGCCGAAAATACGGCCGGATTAAACGCAGCCATATCAAAACTTGCGGGATACAGTTCGGTCGCGTTTCCGGCGGTCCTGCAGATGGGACAACGCGTGGAACGCAATTCAACGCTCGGCATCTTTTCCCGGAACGTAGTTAAGATAGCTCTCCACCACGTAGGGAGGGCGGCGCTTAACCTCATCGTATATATGGGAGAGGTAGGATCCGATTATCCCCAGACAGAGCATCTGTATGCCACCCATAAAAAGCGTGAGTATTATTACGGTTGGAAAGCCGTGAGGGGCCAGGTCCGGATAAAGCAGGCGCACCGCCACCTGCCCAAGGATAGCGACAAAGGAGCCGGCGACGGCAAGGAAAGCCAGCCAGATTATAAAATCCAGAGGGGCGTAGGAAAAAGAGAATATCGCCTTACGCGCCCAGTCAAGGTTGCGCAGAAAGGAATTAGTAGTGCTGCCGAACATACGCTCGGGCCGCATATACGGCACCCCAACCTGTTTGAACCCGGCCCAGGCACGCAGTCCGCGCATAAACCGGTTACTCTCCGGCAAACCATTAAGCACATCGGTCACCCTGCGGCTGATCAGAGAAAAATCCCCGGCGTCCAGCGGAACCGGCAGATAGGAAAGAAAATGAAACACCCTGTAAAACATCTTGTAGGCGGACTGCATCAGCAACGAAGCCTCCCGCGTCTCCCTTACCCCGTAAACCACGTCATACCCCTCCCGCCATTTATGATAAAAGCCCTCGATAACCTCCGGCGGATCCTGGAGATCCCCATCCATCAGGATCACGGCGTCACCCGAGGCTATGCGCATACCGCTTGTGAAAGCATTCTGGGAGCCGAAATTGCGCGCGTGATTGATCACCAGCAGCCTGTTATCCGCAGCGGCAAGCGCGGCCAGCACTTCGCGCGAATTATCAGGGCTACCGTCGTTCACGAAGATTATCTCGTAATCGACTCCGAGCTTCGCGAAAACTGCGCGAAGCCTTGAGTACATTACCGGCACCGCCTGGGCGTCACGGTAGCAGGCGATAATAGCGCTCAACTTGGGTTTTGTTTCTGACATACAGGTTATTCCCCCCGCCCGGCAAGTTTCAGCGCCGCCTCCGCCAGGGAACCGCGGTCCAGGCCGCATGAGCGGTTCATATATTCCT
Source organism: Elusimicrobia bacterium RIFOXYA12_FULL_57_11 (assembly GCA_001800275.1). GTDB lineage: Bacteria > Elusimicrobiota > Elusimicrobia > Elusimicrobiales > UBA9959 > UBA9959. The sequence continues at coordinate 26,584 of MGVB01000140.1, read as the reverse complement.
CGCTTCCTGAAAACCCGGCCGGCATATCCTTTATTCCGCGCCGCAGTAGCCTGCAGTGCAGCCCTCGCTCCGCTATCACTTCAGCTACGAGCGAACCGAGCCCGCCATTCAGATAATGCGCTTCCACGGTCATAACCGCCTTGAATCTCCCAAGCAGCACGGCCAGGTCTTCGGCAGGCGCAGGGTTCACTTCCGCTATAACCGCCACCGTGCAGGCTAATCCTTTTGCGCGCAGCTCTTCTGCGGCCGCGACAGCTTCCCTGGATATAGCGCCCATGGCAAGGATCAAAAAATCATCTCCGGTCGCCGTTATCTGGACTCGCCCTCTGTCGAAACGCCCGTCCAGGCCCGGGATAAGCGTTTTAGCGTCCTTCCCCAGCCTGTAATAGACCGGGCCGGAAATGTCCCAGGTGGCGAGCAGGGCCGAACGGGCCTGCAGGTAATCGGCGGGTGAAATAACGGTCAGGCCGGGTTGCGCGCGCATGACGGCGACATCCTCTATCGCGTAATGAGTGATTCCGTTATGACCGTACTCGAAACCGCCGCCCACTCCGACTACGCGTACCGGCAGCCGGTGCAGTACCGGGCCGTTGCGGAGGAACTCGTAAGGCCTAAGGGCGGAAAACGTGGCGATGGAATAAACGAAAGGGACAAACCCCGCCTCTGCGAGCCCCGTGGCAACTCCGAGCATATTCTGTTCTGCCACACCGCAGTTCAAGTAACGTGCAGGGAATCTTTCAATAAAAGGCTCAAGGGCCAGATAACCGATATCGCCGCTCAACAGCAGCACTCGGGGATCACGCTCCGCCAACTCCACAAGGGTGTCGATAAAGGCTTTTCTCATTTAAGTTTCTCTATGCAGGAAATCGCCAGAGCGTATTCTTCATCGGACATAGGCCAATAATGCCATTTTATCTTTCCTTCCATGAACTCCACGCCGCGGCCGAAAATGGTGCGCGCTACTATAACACGGGGCCTGTCTGCGGGAGGTGCCGCCAGAGCGGCCGCCAGGGCGGCCACGTCGTGCCCGTCAGCCTCAATAACATCCCATTTAACGGCGCGCCAGCGCTCCGCCATCGGTGTCATTGAAAGGACCTCTTCCGTATAGCCGAAAGCCTGCTGCCCGTTGAGGTCAACTATAGCGGTCAGATTAGACAGCTTATGGTGCGCAGCGAACATGGCGGCTTCCCACACCGAGCCCTCGTTGCACTCCCCGTCGCTCAACAGCGCGAAAACGCGGCGCGGGGAATTCTGAAGCCGGGCGGCCAGCGCCGCCCCGGCAGCCATTGAAAGTCCCTGTCCGAGCGAACCCGTGGAGAAATCCACACACCCCAGAGAACTCTCCGGATGAACGCCCAGCGCGGAACCGTCTGCGCAGAACGAATCCAGTTCCAGTCGGGAAATAAAACCCCTGAGATACAGCGCCGCATAAAGCGCCAGCGCGGCGTGCCCCTTCGAGAGAATAAAACGGTCGCGTTCCGGCTCCTTGGTCCTGAAGGCTTTGATAACTCCGCAATACAGTGCGGCCATAACGTCCGCCACCGAAAGGGCCGAGCCTATGTGGCCGACATTCGCGCGTTTTGACTGCTCAAGTATTATTTTCCGGATGCCGTAGGGCGTTATAGAAAGCAACATACCCCCCATGAACCTTGCTTTACCGTCTGTATTTGTCTTATTAAACAAAATTTACCTGCCCGATATCCAATGAGGATTTTGCGGCAAAAGGGAAAAAGGTATACAATTACCCTAACAATGCAGAATATGGACAAGTCCTCTATCGCCGCTTTCAATAAAGATGTCTTGAGCAACAAAGGCTATCTATACACCACCAACGACCGCCTGAGCAGCAAAATAGCAAACCGCCGCCTCACCGACGTGGTCCTGGAGTGCGTAGATTTAAAGAACCGCAGGGTCCTCGACATCGGATGCGGTGACGGGACATATACCTTTGAACTTTTGGACCGCGCGGCGCCACTTTCCATGACGGGGGTTGATGCCGCCGCGGAAGCCGTCGCTCTAGCCACGAACAAAAGAGGCGGACGAAACCTGGACTTCATAACATGCGGCGCCGACAAGCTGCCGTTCGCCCCCGACAGTTTCGATATAGCCCATATGCGGGGCCTGCTGCATCACCTGGGAAATCCGATAGAAGTGCTCCGTGAGGCCCTGCGCGTCGCGCCCGAAATAATCATCGTCGAACCCAACGGATACAACCCCGTGCTAAAGCTGATCGAAAGGTTTTCATCCTACCATGTTGCGCACCTGGAGAAGTCCTATGCGCCTTCCACGCTGCATGGCTGGATAAAAAGCATGGGGGCGGGGATCTCGGTGCGCAGGTACGCAGGACTGGTGCCTTTTTTCTGTCCCGAAGTCCTGGCCAAAACCCTGAAATTAATAGAGCCACTGGTGGAAATCACACCCTTGGCCAGGTCTCTGGCCTGCGCCGTCCACGTCATTGTGGCAAAAAGGAACTGACCGGACCTGACGATACGGGATGCGCACAAATGCTTAAAACCGACACTCTCATAATAGGCGCAGGCCTGGCCGGGCTGACGGCGGCAAAGACACTTGAAGGGAAGAGAGACTACCTGGTCGCGGAACGCGCGGAGCACCCGGGCGGACTGGCCTCCACCGTAAAGAAAGGCGGCTTCCTTTTTGACTATTCCGGCCACCTGCTGCACCTGCGCTGGCCTAAAACCTCGAAATTAATTCTTAACGCGCTGGCCGGCAACTGTGCCCGGATAAAGCGTGACGCCCGCGTGTACTCCCATAAATGCTGGACGCCTTTCCCGTTCCAGGCAAACCTCTCCGGCCTGCCGGCCCGGGTTAAGTCCGAATGCGTCAGCGCCTTCCTGGCGGCTTATAAAAAAAACCTTAACGCCGCCCTGCCCGCCGCCAGGCCGGAAACTTTCACCGCCTGGACACGCCGGGTCTTCGGTGCGGGGATCTCAAAACATTTCATGCTGCCCTACAACGCGAAACTCTGGCAGTATCCCCTGGAGCGCCTGACCACCGAATGGTGCGCCCCTTTTGTCCCGGTTCCTAGCCCGAAAGAAGTAGTAGAAGGCGCCTACGGCGGCAAATCCGGAAGCTTGGGCTATAATACAGTGTTCAGCTACCCGCAGCGCGGCGGCATAGGCGCGCTGTCCACCGCCATGGCCAGGGGCCTTGGCGGCCTGCGCCTGGGGCTGGAAGTGGAGAGCGTCAACCTGGCAAAAGGAGTGGCAAACGTAAAACATTTCGGCCCGGTGCATTTTAAACGCCTCATCAACACTTCCCCGCTCAACCAGTTCATAAACTGCGCCGAAGACGCGCCCGCAGCGGTAAAGCGGGCCGCAGCGGCGCTGCGGCACAACACCGTCTATGTGCTGAACCTGGGGATAAAAGGCGTGAAATCCGGCATGCACTGGGGCTACTTCCCCGGCGCGGATTTCCCCTTTTACCGGGCCGGGATCGCCTCCAATTTTTCTGCCCGCCTGGCGCCCCGCGGCTGCGCCTCGTTCTATATTGAAATAGCCACGGACGGCCGGGGCCTTGACCTAGCGTCGGCCGAGGCCGCCGTGATCTCCGGCCTTAAGGCCTGCCGGCTTATTAAAAGCGCGGGGCAGATTGTGGAAAGGATGTGGCTCAAGATCCCCTGCGCTTACGTGGTCTACAACCGCGAACGCGCCCAGGCCCTGCCGGTAATTTCCAACTGGCTCAAAGAGAAGAAGGCCTTTTCCATAGGCCGCTACGGGGCCTGGAAATACTCATTCATGGAAGAAAGCGTGAAAGAAGGCCTTGAAGCCGCAGAAAAGATACTCCACGGCCATTGACGGCAGCCTCCCCCAGTTAAAAAAGAACTCCGCGCCCCGGCTCCGCCTTGGGCGGGATCAGCGCGCGCCCACGGAAGCGGCATCAGTTCCGCAGGCGGCCACTTCATAGAGCTGAAGGCGGGTTTCCAAAGCATACCCGCCGCGCTCGTCGGTGTCGTTGTACGGCCGGCGCGGAAACACTTTCTCCTCGACAAGTTTCCCCTGCTTTGCGGAAACGGAACACCCCGTTCCGTGGTCGAGGTTGCAATCAAGCCCGTGATAGAACAGGACGCGCCGCGGTTTCACCCCCGGTCCCGCTGCGGCCGCGCCGGCTATGGCGCAAAGGTCAGGGTTCTGCTTTTGTACTACCACCGGTGCCGCTAGCTCCTGCCCGAATACCACATATTCAAATTCCTCACCCCGGCCGCGGCCATGCCCACGACGGGTAACCTGGCTGACGAATATGCAGTCAGGGTAACGCGCCGTTAGTTCCGCAAGGTACCTCACCTCGCGCTGCAGGTCCATATCGATAGTGGCGCCCGGCGAAAATGTTTTTTTAGCTCCGAAAAGAGAGAAGTTGCCGTTCACCGGGGGAGTAAGCATCAATATACCTAAAACCACCAGTCCGATCTTGCGCCAGTAGGGAGCCCAGGCGTTGTCACGCGCCAGATCTTCCACCTGTTTCCATCCCAGGACAGCCAGGAACATGACTATCGGAGTCAGGGCCGTTGAATAGCGGATAATCTCAAAAAACACACGGTGCGAGGCGTCATAATAGACCTTATAAAGTATTATCAGGGAGACCGGCAGCAGGCAAAAACGCCGCCAATGGCGCAGCGAGTAAATAACGCCCAGCAGGAACAGCACTATCACGCCCAGTGGAAGATAGGTGAAAAGAAAAAAAGGCAGATTAAAAAAAGATAATTCAAGCGGATTTATACCGCTGAATAACCACCGCAAGCCCGCTCCGGTTTTATCGGTCACTGATATTATTAATAACGGCAACACCAGGAAAGACAACAGGAACACGGCCGCAAGACCGCCCCAGGATAAACCCGCCAGCCTCCGCGTAAATTTCACAACCATTTCAAGGAGACCGCTCTCGATGTTTTTCAGCACGGCCTCTCCCGAAAAAACCCTGGTTAAAACCACGGCCAAGGCTATGAGGCCCAAGACGGCGTACTCAAACCGCGTAAAGAGGACAAGGAGAGTGCTTGCAGCAAGGAGCGTTACCCCGCAAAGGGTCCGGAATTTCGATCTTCGTTCACAGTAAAGAGCGTCCCCGGCGGCCTGATATACCGCAAAGACGGCCAAGACCCCGGTCCAAAAATAAGTATTGAGCAGGGCGGCGGGCAGTTCAGACAACGCCGTTATCCTGGAAACGATATTACCGCAATTGACGCACCCCAGGATAAGGACCACAGGCATGAACCGCAGGATATGCTGGGCGACAAAAAAGAACAGCAGGCAATTTGCCAGGGTCAGGGCCAGGTTAATGGAAACTATCCAGCGCAGCCGGTGAATTTCCGGCATATCAGACAGCTGAACCAGCCAGGAAAAGTTCTGCCCGGCATGTGTATTAAGGCCATACAATTGCGCGATATTCCCAAACCCGCCACCTTCCTGTACGGCGGTAACAAGATCCGGGCTTATCCGCGCCCACCCCAACGACAACAGGGCAACGGCGGCCGCTGCCGCGGAGAGAACAGCTCCCAGGAAGATCCACCGCGCCCCTTTACCGCCGCACAGGCCAATGTCGACCAGCAAATACACAGTCAACGTTAACACAAGCCCGTTGGCGGAAAAGAAAAATATGTCCGCCATTACGGTGCAGTCCTCAAATGTGCCCGCAGCAGACGCCTGCCTAACGGTGAAACGATAACAAGGGAAGCGAAGGCTTCCAGTATAAGCCCGGCCCAACCGACACGTGAACGCCCGTCATAACGGCCCAGCTTTTCATATGGAACACAAACACAACGAGCGCCCAGGGCGCTCAGGACCGCCGCTAAATTAGCTGTGCGGACCCCGACGGCGGCCATGTTCTGCGCCATCGAGCGGGACATCAGGCAATAACTTCCGGCGCCAGCCGGCAAGGAAGCTCCCAGCAAACCGAGCGCCCACCTGTATACCAAGTTGCCCGTCCGGAACCATATCCCCTCATTGCGTTTTGTTTTTACCGCAAAGACAACAGTTTCCCCGTCTTCCACCTGGTCCAGCCTCCGCACCAGATCTATTATTTTTTCCGGCGGGTCCTGCAGGTCCCCGTCCAGGACCACGGCCCAATCCCCGCGCATTTGCCTCAGGCCTTCCCTGGTGGCGCCGAACTGGCCATGGTTGACGTCCAGGCGCAAAACGCGTACCCGCGGGTCCGAAGCCAGGCCCTTCAGGATAACCGGAGTATTATCTCCGCTTGCGTCGTCAACCAGTAGCAGTTCCACGGAGCAGCCGGCAGCTTCACCAGAAGCAAGACAGCGGGAGGCAAGTTCGGCAAGGACCTCCTGCTCATTATACAGCGGGACAATTATGCTAAGTAATTCTATTTTCATTTATCCTGCATGCCGGCCACTCCGGTCAGGGCCCGCTCTATGCGTTCCAGCTCAAGTTCCGTCATGTTACTATGGAGAGGGAGACAGAGTAGCGTTTCAAACAGGCGGTCGGTTACCGGCAGGCCCGCATGGTTCTTATTGCCCAGATACTCAAGCTTGTGCAGTGGCGGGTAGAAATAACGGCGTGTCTCTACCCCGAAACTGGCGAACATTTCAATAACAGGCTGGATCCCTGCGGTTGCGGCAGCCGGGACCAGGACCGCAAGATTCGTGTGGTTGGAAGTCGCGTTTCCAGGGAGCTGTTGAAGGATAAAAAAATTGCCGCAGCGGCGCTCCATGTGCGCGCGCAGACGCAGGGCATAGCCGCTGCGCTGCCTCAGCAGCCTGTCGAAATTCAGCAGGGAATTGCTTGCTATGGTCGCGCGCAGTTCATCCATGCGGCAATTAAACCCGGGCATCGAACTTTCCCGCGGCAGGGCAAGCCCGTGTGAACGCATCTGCCGTATCCGCCCCGCGGTATCCTTATCCGCGCAGATTATCAGTCCGCCTTCCACTGCCGGAAGGCTTTTGGTGGCATGCAGGCTGATAATGCGGATATCAACCCCGGGATAATTACGCAGCCCCTGGATCTCCGAGCCGAAACCGTGGGCGTCATCATAAAGGACCTTTAGCCCGGTTCGCGAAGCCGCAGACAGAATAGCCGCCATGTCGGGAGGGACGCCGTAAGAATTAACAGGCACCACCAGGGAGACATCATTATTCTCCCTCGCCAGCGTTGCCAGGTGGTCGGGGGACAGGGTCCAGCGTCCGGGGTCCACATCGCAAAACACCGGTTTCAAGCCGGCATGCACCAGGGCGGATAACGTAGAGATAAAACTGAAGGAAGGCAGCACCGCGCTCCCTTTACAGCCCAGAGCCCTGGCCGACAAAAGCAGGGCATGGCTGCCGCTGGAAACGGCTATCGTGTCCGCTACCCCCAGGTACCGGGCAGCCTCCCGCTCGAAAGCGGCTACGGCCGGGCCGTCGTTGGTGACACGGCCGGATTGGAGCAGCTTGCGCAAATTTTGCAGCAGCGCATCGTTGACGGAAAAATGCGGCCGGACCCAGGGAATTACCGGCGGCGGCCTGACAGCGGCTTCCCGGGCGACAGGCAACCCTTCCGCTTCAAGGGTTTTCAGCAAACCGTCATCCAATGATATTCCCGCTTGAAAGCCGATCGCGTCCCTGATAGCGGTAACGTCCGGCACGCGCCGCTCAATATCCTGGTAACCCCGCCCGAAAACAGCCCTGCCTTCAACATCGGCAACGCCCGCGGCGTGCCCGGTAAGGCGGACCAGGCGTTGCGCCAGCTCCCGCATGCTCACCGGTTCAACATGCCCGATATTGAACGCGCGGCGAATTACTTCCCGCTTCCCGGAGCCAAGCGCTTCCAGCAGCCCCAAAGTCGCGTCTACCGCGTCGGTTATATAGCAAAAACATCTTACCGCATCGCCACCGTCCACCAACGGCACAGGCAACCCGCCGCGAAGCGCTTTTATGAACCGGTAAAGCACCCGCCCGCCGCCCTGGGCGGTCATCCCGGGGCCGTAAACATTAAAGTACCGGGTAATTACAAAGCGCAGCCCTTTAGCCCCCAGCCCGAACGCCAGATGCTCGCATGCGGCCTTGGAAACGGCATAACACCACCTGGCCTGGGACGGCGGGCCATATACCCCGGAAGCCTCCTCGTCAAGATCCAGGCCATTGTTGCCGTAAATTTCGCTGGTACTTGTCAGCAGCACAGGTTTTGCATAACGCAGGCAGGCGTCAAGTATGATTTTTGAACCGCTCACATTCACGTCAATAACCTCGTCAGGCTGCCTGACATAAGCCTCCACGCCCACAATAGCGGCGGCGTGAATTACCATATCGCACCCGGCGACACACTTCCCGGCTATTGCCCCGTCACGCACATCTCCCTTGATATAGCGCATCTGCGCGGAGGAGAAATCCGGCGGGCGTATATCCAGCAGCTCGATGCTGTTCCCCTGTTCTATCAGTTTTTTTGCAAGGTGCTGCCCTATAAATCCGCAGCCGCCGGTTATCAATATTTTTTTTCCGCTCATTTTTCAGCTCTCCAGCGGCTCGGCCGTGTCGCTCCCGGATCAGCAAGACTGCAGGATCCCCGCGTCGGTCATCGCTTTTTTCAGGGCGGCACGGTTACGGCCGGTTAATGGAGTCAGCGGCAGACGCGGTTCACAGGAGCAGAGCCCGAGCAGCGACGCCGCGTATTTTACCGGTATGGGATTGGTCTCGACAAAAAGCGATTTAATGAGCGGGAACAGTTTATGGTGAAGCCTGGCCGCCGGGCCGGTCTTGGCATCCAGGAACAGCCCGCACATCTGCGCCGTCCTGGCCGGGGCGATATTTGAAACCACGGAGATCACCCCGCGGGCGCCCACCGCCATCATGGGCAGCGTCAGAGAATCGTCCCCGCTCATCACCGAAAAATCCTTATCCGTGATATTTATAATCTCGCTTACCTGGTCGAGATTGCCGGAAGCTTCCTTTATCCCGACAATGTTTGGACAGTTCCCGCGCAGGGTCAGCACGGTGGCAGGAACCATATTCACCCCGGTGCGGCCGGGTATATTATAAAGTACTACCGGCAGCCTGGTGGCGCGGGCCATGGCTGAAAAATGCGCTATCATGCCCCCCTGCGTCGGCTTGTTGTAATACGGCACTATGGCCAGCAGGCCGTCCACTCCCAGCGCGGCAACTTTCCTGGCCATCTCCACGGACCTGGCTGTGGAATTCGTGCCTACCCCGGGCATTACCGCCACCCGGCCCTTTACCTCGGCGACCACTAACCTTATGACTTCCAGATATTCTTCCGGCGAAAGGGTGGCCGCCTCCCCGGTGGAGCCGCACGGCACTATCCCCGACACTCCGCCTTTAAGCTGAAAGCGGATAATCCCGCGCAGCGCGTCCACATCGATTTTTCCGTTTTTAAACGGCGTCACTATCGCGGTAAAGCAGCCTTTAAGCTTAAGCATGAAACCTCCGGCACCAGATTGAGCATAACCAGCTATATCTCTATTTGTCCGCTGAAAACTGTTTTTGCGGGCCCCTGGACATAAATATCCGACGCGCCGGAGCCCTTGCGCCTGTACCATACCTTGAATTTTTCCCCGCTCCGCGCCAGGAGGGCGACCGGCGAGCTCACCCCCTGCGCAAGCCCCAGCGCCACGGCGGACGCGGCTATCCCGGTACCGCAGGCCAGGGTTTCTGCCTCTACCCCGCGCTCGTAAGTGCGGACCTTTATCACGCCTCGTTCCAGGCTGACAAAATCGACATTGGTCCCGGCAGGGCCAAAAGCCTTATGGGACCGCAGCAGCCGCCCCAGGCCGCAGACATCAAGGGCCGCAAGGTTTGTCACCGGGATCACCGCGTGCGGCACCCCGGTATCCAGAAAATGAACCGTCTCTACCGGCTTTGACCAGACCCCTCTATGCGACAGCGAAACGGCCCGCACATCGGGCATGCGCATTTTAACGCTTTGCCTGGAAATTATTTTTACAGGCAGCGGGCCGGCCGCGCTCTCCACCAAAAAGCTGCGTTCCTTCATCAGACCCCCGCTCCAGGCCCACCAGGCGCCGCAGCGTGAACCGTTGCCGCAAAAAGCTTCGGAGCCGTCCGAGTTAAAATAGCGCAGCCTGATAGCCCGTGCTCCGGACTTATTTACGTACAGCAGGCCGTCCGCGCCTATAGCCTGCGCGCGCGCGCAAAGCCTTACCGCAAGTTTTTTTAAAGCGGCCTGGCCATACCGCCCGCCGGTAAGCAGCACAAAATCGTTTCCGGCGCCGGACATTTTCCAAAAGTTTATTTTTTGCACGCGCTCTGCCCCCCGTTGCCGCCGGCCGCCAGGAAAGCCGCCGCCAGTTTCCCGGTAAACGTTTTGCCGGCCGCCGCCGCTGAGAAATAAGGCTCCGCTTTTTTCTTTTCCCCCATGGCATACAACGCGAGGGCTTTGACCGAAGCCGCAAAAGGGTCCGAACCGCCGGCCGCCAGTTCAGCGTCCGCGGCTTCGATAGCCAGGGCCGGACGCCCGCCCAGGAGCAGGTACATCGCGCGCTCAAGCCGCCGCTGCCGGGAGGGAGCAAGGCGAACCGCGGCTTCCATGGCAGATACGGCCTCAAGGTACTTGCCCTGCCCGGCCAGCGTGCGCGCGGACATAAGCGGCCAGAAAGCTTCGCCTGGTTCGGCTGCGGCCCCCTTCGCGTTCACAGCGGCCGCTGCCTCCCAATTGCGCTGCTTAAGCAGGCAGGCCGCGTATTCCCGCATTACCTGGGGCACGGCGAAGTTCTGCAATGCCGCCGTTCTTGAATAAAACTCCCTGGCTCTTGCCAGGAAACCGAGCCGGGAATACGCCCTGGCCAGGCCGAGGTTCGCCCCGACATCATCTTTCCTGAGCGCGAGTATCTTTAAAAAAAGGATGGCGGCGCTTTCATAAAAACCGGATTCATTATAAATATCCGCCAGTCTTGCCGCAAAAAACGTGTTTTCCGGGTACAGCCCAAGCGCCAGCTTGTAAAGATTTATCGCTTTGTCCGTGAGGCCGCCTTTTTCATAGCACTGCCCCGCGTACCCGTAAGCTTCTTCGCGCATCGGGCCCCCGGGTAGTTCCAGCGCGGTAAATATTTCCTGAACCGCGGCGCAGTCCCCCTTAGCGAAAACCGAACGCATTGCGCCAAGCTGCTCCGCGGCCTTTTTGCCGGACGCGCCGCTAAAAGGGAACGCCATGGCCGCGGAAGGAACGGCAAGCGCCAGAGAAAATATCAATATCGCCGGATTCATAACTTTTCCGCAAGGCAGGGCGCGGAATAAACAAGCAGAGCCTCTTTAGCGGCGTCCACCCGCCGGAAAGCCTCCACCAGCCCGGCCTCCCCGGCTTCGGCGCACTTGTCAAAATCCGCCAGCGCAATGTCGCCCACTTCCGGCTTTACCAGGAAATCGGCTTTTTTCTCGGCTGAGCGCGACAGCAGCGAACCGCGTATGTCTATAACCCGCAGCAGCGACATCAGCACGTTTTCCGGCATGCTGTCCGGAGAACTGTCCGTAACGCTGGCCAGCACCCAGTCGGCGCCCAGGTCGCGCGCCGCGTCCACCGGGATAAAATCCACCACCCCGCCGTCCACAAGGTAGCGCTGGCGGTACTTAACGGGCGCAAAGATACCGGGCAGGTTTACGCTGGAACGCACCGCCATATCCACCGGACCGTCGGTAAAAACTATTTTTTCCCCGGTCCTGATATCCATGGCGGAACAGGCGAAAGGTTTTTTAAGTTTTTCGAAAGTCATGCCGCCAAGGCGCCGTTCTATGAACTGATTTATATACGTGGGTGTTATAAGTTTATCCGCGATAAGCAGGCTTACAAGTTTTATACTCCTGAAGTCCCTGGAAACCTTGCGGCCTGACGCCTCAAGGCCGAAGCGCCAGATATCCTCTACCGGCAGACCCGAAGCGTAAAGCGCGCCGATAACAGAACCCATGGAGGTCCCGGCCACATAGTCCACAGGGAAACCGGCGTCCTCAAAAACCTCCAACACCCCTGTATGGGCAAACCCCCGGGCGCCGCCGCCTGACAGCGCCAGGCCAACGGAAGGGCGCGCCGGCGGCCGCGCCAGGGCAAGGCGCGTCCAAAGCGTCTCGCGCAGCACTTCGTCGTCGGTTTCCTGGGCGGCTAAAACGCCGGAACAGGCGCATAGAAGCGCGGCAAGGATTACAGTGTTGGATTTAAAGCACATGTTTTTTATTTTTACCCCGCGGGCCGTCCCGGATGCCCAACCCTATTTCGGCAGGTCTCTGCCCTGAGCCCATTCAAGCCGTATGCGCGACATAAGCTGGTTGTAAACAGCTTCAAGCCAGCCGCTCTCGAACTCCGCTATAGCGCCTATGGCGCGCAAACCCGCTGCTGACCTGCCAACCGCGCCGGCGGCGGCCTTGTACCCGGCTTTTATCCGCTCCAGCTCCGCTTTTCTCTGCTCGGCTTCACGCTGCCAGAAAAGGGCTTCTTTGTGAGCCACAAGTATTTCGAACCTTATCTTATCCTGCAACTCCACGCGCTTCAGCTCACCCTGGCGCTGCTGCGCCTTGCGCTGCCGCACCTGGGTCCAGATATCGTAAGAAAGCGGGAAATGGATTGCCAGCGAGGCAAGCCAGTTATTCGAACGTACCGAACTCTCGTTCAGCTCAGAAAACCGGTAGGCGCTGATATCATAACTTGCGCCCATATAAACGGTCGGAGAACGTCGGATCATGGCCATATTTACGGCTATTTCATCCATCTGGGCCCTGTAAAGCTCGCTTTTCAGGTCCGACCGGGATTCCATGGCCGTCACCAGGCAGCGCGTTACCTCGTCCTTCACCGGCAGCGGCTCCAACACGCCGTCGGCCGCTACCTGGTAGCCAGGTTCGCGGTTAAGCGCTTTCAGCAGCCCGGTAGTCGCGGTCTCCAGGCCGCTGGCGGCCTGGCGCGCGCGGCTTTCAAGCCCGGCCAGCAGGACACGGTTCTCAAGAGACTCCGCGGGGTCCTGGGTTTTAAAAAGCGCCACGGCGGCTTCCGCGCGGGCCAGCCATTCCCCGGCAGCTTCAGCCAGGCGGCGCCGGTAAAGCATGGTATAAAAGGCCCTCTTGGCCTCAAGCATGACATCGGCTTTTACGGTTTCGTAATTAACCCTGGCCTGGTTATGCGAGGTGCGCGCCAGCTTCAGTGTGTTGGCGTTTTTCCCGCCGGTATAGACCGGCTGGAGGGCATTGGCGCGCAGCGTGTAGAAATTACGGCTGATCAGCGGATCCAGGTACCGCTCTCCCAGTTCTGGGCCCAGCACGGAGGGATACGCAAGGTTAACGCGGCTGGCCGTGCCGGAAAGAGTGAACTGCGGCAGGTAGGTAAAACGTGCCTCACTCATGCGCTGGCGCGCGATTATTATATCCTGCTCGGCCGCCAGCGCAGCCGGGCTGTTCTTAACCGCAAGGGTTACGGATTCTTCAAGGGTCAGCGCCTCAATACCACGCTGGGCACTGACATTTCCGGCCAGGCACAAGATGAACAGCGCGGCAAGCCTCGGCATATCAAACCTTGAAATTGGGCATTATCTCCCGTATTTTAACGCCCAGGGCGTCGGCCTTATCCTTTAACCCGGCATCCGCCACCGCAGCGCGGAATTTCTCATATTCAATGGCCGTTTCGTGCACGGCCCCGGCCATGTTATTGAACTGGTCCTGCAGGTCCATAAGCTGGTCCCCCTTACGCAGATAAACCCTGTGCGTAAGGTCGCCCCCGGCGAACACGGAACAGCTTTTTTCGAACTTAAAAACCGGCCCCGCCATCCGGTGCGAAACCACGACAGAAACTATAAGCACTATCAGCAGATACATCCCGATCTTTATTCCGAACAGCGGCGCCATGGCGGCCATTTCCTCGAGCATCGGCTGCATCATAGGATGCTCATCCACCACCTTGGACACGGTCCAGAGCACGTCCAACCCCACCACGATAAAGGCCAGCAGCACGCTGGCGAAGATCAGCGCCATATAGCGGTACTGAAGATGTTTCTTTATCAGTATTGTCTTGCGCTGGAACTGCGCCGCGGGAACAGCTTTCGTGTTTTCAGCCATAAAACTCCTTAGAACAATACTTCCATCAGGTCGAACCAGTTCCCGGTAACGACCTTAAGGGCCCCGGTAGCTTTCTCAAGCGGGACGCCTACGATATTATTGCCCACCAGCGCCGACATCTGTCCGAACTGGCCGTCGCGCACAAGTTCCGCCGCCTTAACCCCCACGCGCACGCCCAGCATGCGGTCGAAAAGGGTGGGGGAGCCGCCGCGCTGCATGTGGCCTATCACGGCATGCCTGGTCTCCAGGCCCGTGGCCTTCTCTATGAACTGCGCTATATGCTCGCCCATGCCCCTGTCTTTCAGGATACGGTGCCCGAAATGGTCAAGCGCGTGTTTGATATCGTCCTCTCCCACGGAATCCAGCTCGCTGGCCTCGCTGGTTACCACCAGCGCGAATTTCTTTTTGGCGTAGGCCGCTTTCACCTTTTCGATCATGGCCTTCGTATCGACCTTCTTTTCAGGAAGACAGACGAAGTCGGCGGCCGAGGCTATGCCGGTGAAAAGCGCCACCCAGCCGGCATGCCGCCCCATAACCTCCATCACCATAACGCGGCGGTGGCTGCGGCCCGTGTCTGCCAGCGCTTCCGCCGCCTCCATGGCCTTGGTTACGGAAGTGTCAAAGCCGAAGGTGTAATCCGTGGCGCTGAGGTCGTTATCCATCGTTTTAGGCACGCCTACGACGTTAAGCTTATGCTCCTTATAGAAGCGCGTAGCCACACCAAGGGTATCTTCCCCGCCCATCGCCACCAGCGCGTGCAAGTCCAGTTTTTTGAAAGTCTCAAGGCATTTTTTCACATTTTCCGGCTGTTTGAAAGGGTTGGTGCGGGAGGTCCCCAGCATGGTGCCGCCGCGCATAATGGCGTATTCTGTGATCTCTTTGTTAAGCGGGGTGGTCAGGCCTTCAACGAGCCCCTTCCAGCCGTCGGTAAGCCCTATACATTCATAACCGAATTTCTCCGCTCCCCACACGCAGCCTTTTATGGCCGGGTTAAGGCCGGGGCAATCGCCGCCGCCGGTTAAAATCCCTATTTTTTTCGACATATTTTCTCCTTAAATCGCCGTGAATTTATCCTGACCGCGGTCCCCTTAACGCTTCGGGGAATGGCCGTTCAAGCACGGCCGCTGCGTTTAAAAACTTGTATTGTACTTAAGCTGTACAACACGCTCCGCCTTGCGCCTGTCCCCGTTGGGAAAATTTCCATTGCGGCCTATCTCGCGCATACCAACGTCCAGATGGAAGTAAGGGGTTATATAGATGCGAGTACCGGCGTTCAGGCGGGAAGGGTCGTCCGAATGGAAGAGGTTGTCATATTCGAGCATGAACGCCAGCTTGTCTTCCACGGTGTAGTTGGCCCCGACAAAACCGAAAAAGTAGTTATTGTCGAAGTCGGGCACATTTACCCCGCCATGCAGCACGAGGTTGGAAACTCCGAGTTCCTTTGATCCGACCAGGTACAAACCCTTGCCTTTTTCCAGATATTTTTTCGAGACGGTGTTGTAATAGTAGCCCTGGCTGTCGTAACCTACGGCCGTGGCCGGCATATAATAGCCGCCGTCAAAAAACCGGAACTTGACCTTTATCTCCGGCCGCCGCATCCTTATGGGGGAAGCCGAACCGATAAGCTTGTCCACGGTCATGGAAGCGCCCATATTCAGCCGCTCAAGCACGCCGAAATTAAGCGAACCGAGCACCCCCCCTTCCGAATAAAACCGGGTCTTTACCATAAAACCGTAATAATCAAGGATCCCGGCGGTCGGCACGTCTATCATTTCCACGTCGGGCAGCACGATGGTCTCTTTTTTATCGTCCCCGGCCATAACCGGAACCAAGGCCAGCATAAGAAGCATAAGAACCGAGCTTATTTTTTTCATAATCAACCTTCCTTAGAGTAGTGAGAAGTCCACGGTATATTCTAGAAAACATGAGTGAGCTCGTCCAAACGCGCTCAGCCGCCCAAAGCCGCTTTTATCTTTGCCTCCAGGTCCTCCAGCGTAAAAGGTTTCTGCACCGCGTCGCAGGCCCCGCTCAGCAGGGCTATACCGCGCTCGCTGGCCACGTCGCGGGAGGTCATTATTATTATCTTGGGCGAATCGGCCCCGTAGCGCGAAGATATCTCGCTGGCAACATGGTAGCCGTCTATATACGGCATCATTACGTCCAACAGCACCAAATCGAACTTCTCGGACCCGGCTTTCTGCAGGGCGTCTTTGCCGTTGACAGTGATTGTAACGATATACCCGGCTTTTTTAAAATAAGACTCCAGCAGATCGGAAATATCAGGATCGTCGTCAGCTATCAGAATCCGCTTTCCACTTTCCATGTTTTATCCCCCAGCAGTTTCTCGATTTCACGCAGCAGGGTATCGCTGAGCCCTACCCGTTCCGTTGTCTCTATCATGTAGGCGCCGCGCCCCTGCGCGTTCACCTGGAAGTAAACCGGGCACGCGCCGTGGTTCCTGCCCAGCGCCGACTTCAGCTCCGAAAGCTGTTTCTCGTCGAAAAGTATCCCCTCCGGCAAATTAACTATGAGACCGCGGGCCCACTTATTCATGGCGTCGTACAGGCCGTAGGCCTCTTCCGCTATAAGTTCGAAGTTCTGTTCTCCGAAATCCGATTTCTGGACCTTCCCGGTAACCACCACCACCTTGTTCGGCCCGAGCTGGGCCCCGTACATTTTATACTTTTTAGGGAACAGGCAGACCCCTACGCTGCCGGTCAGGTCCTCCAGCTCGAATTTGGCCATGGCTTCGCCCGTTTTCTTCGTCTGCATATTCTTGAATTGGCCCACTATGCCCGCCACACGCACCACGGCCCCTTCGGTAAAGCCGCCAGCCAGGACCTTCTCCACCTGCGCGTTCGAGATCATGGCCAGGTGGCGCCGGTAGCTGTTGAGCGGATGCCCTGAAAAATAAAACCCGAGGACTTCCCGCTCGAATTTTAAGATAGAATGCTCGCTCATTACCGGGACCGCTTTCTTTTCCTCGCCGAAAAGCATGACCTGGTTGCAGTCGTAGGAAGCTTTTCCCACCGCTCCGCAGAAAGCTTCGACCACCGCCACGGCCTTGCTGCGCGAGACTTCCGGCTTGAGGTCCGGGAAGAAACAATCGAAGCTCCCGCCCTTCGCCATGGATTCCAATACGCGTTTGTTGAGCTGTTTGGAATCCACCCGCAGCGTGAATTCCTCGAAGGAACGGAAATTGCCGTTCTTTGCCCTTTCCGCCACTATGGCGTCGACCGCGCCTTCCCCCACATTTTTCACCGCGGTAAGCGCAAAGCACAGCGCCGGCTTCCCGTTGGCTTCCTGTATGGCGAATTTTTTAAAGGAGCGGTTCACGTTCGGCCCGATTATCTCTATTCCCATATCCTGGGATTCGCCTATATAAGTTACCAGCTTGTTCTCTTTGTCTTCGGAACCGATAGGGCTGTGACCGATTTCGCTGGTAAGCAGGGCGGCCATGAACTCCATGGGGTAGTTGGCCTTAAGCCAGGCGGTCTGGTAGGCCACCAGGGCGTAAGCCACGGAATGTGACTTATTGAACCCGTAACCGGCGAACTGCGCCATCTGGTCGAAAACCTTAGTGGAAAGCTTCTGGGAAATATCCTTTTTTTTAGCGCCCTCCACGAATTTGGCCCGCTCGCTTTCCATAGCCTCCACGTTCTTCTTGCCCATGGCCTTGCGCAGGCCGTCGGCCTGGCCCGGGGTGAACCCGCCCATGCTTTTGGCGATCTCCATCACCTGCTCCTGATAAACCATAGTACCGTAGGTGTCCTTGAGTATAGGTTCCAGCAGGGGATGGTCGTAAACTATCTTTTTCTTACCGTGCTTGCGGTCCACGAACATATCCAGCATACCGCTCTGTATGGGCCCGGGCCGGTAAAGGGCCACCAGGGCGGAAATATCGCTGAACTGCGTGGGTTTAAGGCCTTTTATAAGCTTCTTCATCCCCTCGCTTTCCAGCTGGAAGACCCCGGTGGTCCCGCCCTCGCACAGCAGGTCAAAAGTTTTCTTGTCGTCCATGGCTATAGCGTAAATATCAAAATCTTTTTTCCCGGATTCACGGATAAACTCCGAGGCGGTCTCTATAATGGAAAGCGTGCGCAGGCCGAGGAAATCCACCTTTAGCATGCCGAGCCTGGTGAGCATATTGCCGTCATACTGGGTGGTGACTATTTCCTTGGTATTGCGGTTGGAAAGCGGGACATAGTTGGTTATATCGTCTTTGGAGATCACCACTCCGGCCGCGTGCACCCCCGTATGCCGGCGCAGCCCCTCCACTTTAACCGCGATATCGAACATTTTTTTAATTTTAGGGTCCCTGGCATACTCTTTAAGTTCGCTGACGTTATTAAGCGCGTGGTAGAGGGTTTCGTTGGCGGGCACCAGTTTGGAGATGGCGTTGACCTCGGCCAGCGGGATATTCATCACGCGGCCCACGTCTTTTACCGAGCTCTTGGCCTTTATAGTGCCATAGGTGATGATATTGGCCACACGGGTGGAGCCGTATTTTTCCCGTACATACTGCACCACCTGCTCCCGGCCGTCATCCGAGAAATCTATATCCAGATCAGGCATGCTCTTGCGGTCAGGGTTCAGGAACCGCTCAAAAAGCAGGCTGTTCACTATCGGATCCACACGGGTAATATCCAGGGCATACGCGACCAGGGCCCCGGCTCCCGACCCGCGGCCCGGCCCCACGGGAACGCCTTTGGAACGCCCGTATTTTATAAAATCCATAACAATCAGGAAATAACTTGAAAACCCCATACGCCTGATAACGCCAAGCTCATACTCCAGGCGCTTGCGGTATTCTTCCCCCGCCCCCGGCACCTTCAGCTTCAGGCCGGCCTCGCACAGGTCCTTGAGGTAGTAAAAATCCCCTTCCTCCGGGAACCTGGCCTTATAGTCGGGAGGGATATCGAACGCCGGCAGGTGCAGTTTCCCGGAATCCATCCGCAGGTCGCACATCTCCGCTATATGCAGCGTATTCTTGACCGCTTCCGGGGTGTGGGAGAAAAGCTTTATCATTTCCTCTGGCGACTTGTAGTAAAGCTCGTGCGTGGTCATACGCATACGGTCCGGATCGTCCACCAGCGAACCGGTGGAGATGCAGATATGGGCGTCGTGGGCTTCCCAGTCCTCTTTTTTTGGATAATGGCAGTCGTTGGTGGCCACCAGCGGTATGCCGGTGCGCTTGGAGACTTCCAACTGCCCGGCCATGGCAGCCTGTTCTTCCGGTATACCGTGGTCCATCAGCTCTATATAAAAATTACCCTTTCCCATGATATCGTTGAAATCAGAGGCCATTTTCACCGCGTCGTCCACCCGGCCCTCGGCGCAGGCGCGGGCGAGGTGCGATTTAAGGCAGCCGGACAGCACCACCAGCCCCTCATGGTGCTTGGCCAGCAGTTCCGCGTCGATACGCGGGTCATGATAAAAGCCTTCCAGGTAGGCGGCCGAAACCATTTTTATAATATTGCGGTAGCCGGTTTCATTCTTCACCAGCACGGTAAGGTGGCCGTTCTCGCGGCGGCCGGCGGTCTTGTCGCGGTCACGGCGCGAACCGCGGGTATTGTAAACCTCGCAGCCCACTATGGGGCGCAAACCTACGGACTGCGCCGTAAAATAAAACTCCATGGCCCCGTACATATTGCCGTGGTCGGTAATGGCCAGGGCCCCGGCCTTGCGGTCAGCCAGGCCCTTAAGGAAATCCGAAGCGTGCCCATCCCCGTCGGTAATACGCAGCATCCCGTCCAGCAGGGAGTACTCGGAGTGATTGTGGAGGTGTATGAATCCTGAAGATAACATTAAATTTGCCCGCAAAAAATTAAATTACCGCGACCACATAAAGCCGCAGGTTTAATTATATAAATAAATAAGAGACTTAAGGGCTTTCCGCCAGCGGGAAGGCAGCTGGGAGAGGAGGGTGGAAAAACCTTCCGGAGGCTGAGGCTTGCGCAGCGCCGAAGCCGGAGGAGGAGTGAGCCCCGGCTTTAGAGCGAAGCATAATTATGCTTCGCGTCCGGGGCATAAGGCCGGAGGCGTTTTCTTACGCAGCGAAAACGCCGAGGCGGGGTCGCGCAAAACCGCTATGCGGTTTATGCGTGACAGGCCACGGTGTGGCCGAGCGTGTTTTTCCACCCCCCTCTCCCAGCTGCCTTCCTTTCTCCACAATTAAAGCAACACGGAAATTATATAATTGGGGGATGGATAAAATCGCGCGGATACCCAAGTTCACCAATATCACGGAGAAACTTTTCAAGAAGCGGCTGGTTTTTTCCGGCACGGTTACTTTCCGCGCCGATACGGTTACCCTGCCGAACGGGAAAAAAGCCACCCGCGAATTTTTGGCGCACCCGGGCGCGGTAGCCGTGCTGCCCATACTGCCCGACGGCAGCATAATTTTTGTGCGCCAATACCGCTACCCCGTGGGCCGGGCCACGCTTGAGATCCCGGCCGGCAAGCTGCACTCCGCGTCCGACAACCTGCTGACCCGTATAAAGGCCGAATTGAAAGAAGAAACCGGCTTTACCGCCGCCCGCATAACGCCGCTTACCTCTTTCTGGCCCACACCCGCGTTCTCCAACGAAGTACTGCACATTTTTACCGCCTGCGGGCTGCGCGGCGGAACCCCAAACCCCGACGAGGACGAGTTCTTGCGCGTGGAAACGCTCAGTTTCGAAAAAGCCTGGCGGCTGGTAAAGACAGGCGGCATACGCGATTCAAAGACGGTCATAGCCCTGCAGGCATGGAAGATACGGCTACTGGAGAAATCATGAAATTCGACACTACCGACACCCTGTGCGTCAACACCCTCAGAACCCTTTCCATAGACATGGTAGGGCAGGCCGATTCCGGCCACCCGGGGCTGCCGCTGGGCGCGGCGCCGCTGGCCTACGCCGTCTGGGCAGGCCACCTTAAATTTTCCCCCTCCGACCCGGACTGGCTTGACCGGGACCGCTTCGTGTTGTCGGCCGGACACGGCTCCTCTTTGCTCTACGCCATGCTGCACATGTACGGTTTCGGGCTCGGAGCGGAAGATCTGAAAAAATTCCGCCAGCTCGACAGCCTGACCCCGGGCCACCCGGAGCGCGGCCATACGCGCGGCGTGGAGACGACAACCGGCCCGCTGGGCCAGGGTTTTGCCAACGCCGTGGGGCTGGCGCTGGCCGAGAAGCTGTTAGCAGTAAAGCTGAATACCCCCGAGTTCCCGCTGTTAGACCATTTTACCTACGTGCTAGCCGGCGACGGCGACCTGATGGAAGGCCTCTCCTACGAGGCGGCCTCCCTGGCCGGAACTATGAAATTGGGGAAACTTATCTGCCTGTACGACTCTAACGGCATCACCATAGAAGGTTCCACGGACCTGGCTTTCACCGAAGACGTGAAGAAACGCTTCCTGGCGCAGGAGTGGCAGGTGATAGAAGTAACAGACGGCAATGACCTGGCGGAACTGGACGCCGCCATCAAGAAAGCGCGGCGCGAAACGGAAAAACCGTCGATAATAATCGCCAGGACGCATATAGGCTGGGCCAGCCCCAAGCAGGACAAGAATTCCGTGCACGGCGAACCCCTGAAGCCCGAAGAGATCCTGGCCACCAAGGCCAAACTGGACTGGCCCTCGACCGAGCCCTTCTTCGTTCCAGAAGAAGCGAAAATCCGCTTCGAAGAACAAGCCGCCGCCGGGGAAAAAGGCCGCAAGCGCTGGCTGAAGATCTGGGAGAAATATTCGCAGACCCTGCCGGAAAAAGCAGAACTGGCCAAGGCGATGCTCGGGCGCGAAATACCGGAAAACCTTTTCAAGCCGGAAGATTCGTTCTTCGACAAACCCCAGGCCACCCGGGAAGCCTCGGGCAAGGTTATAAACCTGATGGCCGAAAAATTACCCGGACTCACCGGCGGCTCGGCGGACCTGGGACCTTCCACCAAGACGGATTTCACCAGGGAGCCGGAGCGCACCCTGCACTTCGGCATACGCGAACACGCCATGGGCGCCGTTCTTAACGGCATGGCTATCCACGGAGGACTTATACCTTTCGGGGCGACCTTCCTGGTATTCTCCGATTACATGCGCCCGGCGCTGCGCCTTGCCGCGCTGATGAGCGCCCCGGCAATCTTCGTGTTCACTCACGACAGTATAGGCGTGGGGGAGGACGGCCCTACCCACCAGCCGGTGGAACAACTTATGAGCCTGCGCCTTATACCCGGTCTGCTGGTGCTGCGTCCCGCGGACGCCTGGGAAACGCTGCACGCCTGGGAAACCGTGGTGCGCCTGAAGCGCCCGGCGTGCCTTGCGCTGTCGCGCCAGAAACTGCCGCTGCTCACCCAGTACCGGGAAAAAATAGCCGCCGGGGTAGCGCGCGGAGCCTACCTGCTGCGGGGGCCGTCCACCACGCCCTCCGTAGAACTCATAGCCTCCGGTTCTGAAGTTGCGCTGCTGTTTGAAGCGGCCGCGTTGCTGGAAAAAGACGGCATAGCCGCCAGAATAATTTCCGTCCCGTCATTTGAATTGTTCCGCGAGCAGGACCAGGCTTACAGAGACTCCGTTTTTACGCCCGGCCTGCCCAAGGTAGCGGTCGAAGCCGGACGCAGTATCGGCTGGAGAGATCTGATAGGACACCCGGTAACGGTACTGGGGGTGGAAACTTTCGGAAAATCGGCTCCGGCCGGGCAGATCTACTCCGCGCTGGGCCTGACAGCCGGAGAAATAGCCGCAGCCGCAAAAAAACTGGTCAAGTAAACTGATTTACCCCGGGGGGGGAACAGTCCGGCCATTCGGACGCCGGTCTTTTCACATTACCCACTTCCACGGCGTCACAGCTTCGGCATAATTTTAAATCAGCCCTGCCCCGCAGCATCTCGGTCCGGACTTTCACAGACCTGTCGTTATTCCAGATTTCAACAAGGGACATTTCTTTAACGTCTCCAAGCGTAATTTCCCCCAACGCGTCGCAGCACCACAGGCTTGTTTTTCCGTCCGGCCGTATTACCATCTGCCTGTATGGAAGCGTGCATGGACAGTCCGTACTGACCGCCAATCTCCTGCGGTTAGGGGACCGCCCCCCCCTGGAATAAAACACTTCATTCACATCCCTTACCTGGACCAGAACATTATCGTAGCGTTTGTCATGACGGAACCTGTCATACAATTCCCTGACCGGCTTGATGAGATTAACATAACTGTCGTCGGAAACATAGTTATCTATAACCAACTGTGTCAAAGACCCGGCCAATTCCTCAAATATCTCCGGAGTCAGCAAAATGCCATTCGTGTATAACACAAAAAAAGCGTTCGGCAGCTCCCTTCTCACATGCTCGCAGAATCTTACCATACGCTTATCCAGCAATGGCTCGTTATTTGAATGCAGCGTTATGTGGCCGGAATAGTTCAACGCGCGCAACTGCCGGATTATGGAGCGGAACATCTCTTCGGACATAAGCCTTAAAGGCCTGATATCATTCTGGCGGCTTACCGGACAGAATCCGCACACTCCGTTGCACCGGTTAATCGTTTCAATTTCAATAAAATCGAACAGCGGGAAGGGCCGGGTTTGCATTCTTTCCACGATAAAAGCTTTATACTCCGCCTTGTGCAGCCGGCACCTTATAAAAAATTCCACACGCCGGCCCAACTCGCCCAGCCAAGGTCCCGCCAGGCGCATAAGCCTGCGCTCGATAGTATTGTTAACATAGACCTTCATTTTAAAAAATTCTGCTCCGCCCGCTTAAAATGCGGACAGCCTTGACTTTGCTTATACTTACCAATCCGGCCCCTCCCTCAGGCGCCGGGGCAGGACACGCCGGAGGAACTGAACCCATGGAACACCGGGGCCGAACGTAAACAAGATATTGTATCTTCATATGATCTCATTCGGCGTCAAAATCCCTGACAGTAACGGCCACAACAGAATAAATACTCGCCACATAGCGCCGTATCAGGAAATTATCGATATTTTTATGCAATTGGCGCAAGCGCGGGGGCGGTCAGGCTAGATCGCGCGCGCGCGTTTCAGCCCCCACAGGGCGGCCAGGATAAAAAAAACGCAAGGCGCAAAGCCGGCCACGGAAGGCAGCAGCAACTCGGCTTTTCCGGCCTCCTGGGCCATTATGATAACGGACCAGAATAAAAAACCTATGCCGACCGCGAGCCCGAAACTGAAAAACCTGTTGCTCTTCCTCAGCAGCAGCACGATGGCGGCGCCGATAAGGGCCATGGCCGGATTTGCCAGGGGGGCGGCCAGCTTGACCCAGAGCAGGGTACGTTCCGCGGTAGAAGGCGCCCCTACGCTCCTGAGCCGGCGCAGCCGGCGCAGCACCTCCAAAGACGACACTCCGTCCGGGATGAGTTTCTCCAGTATCATATTTTCCGGAGGCAATGAAACCTCTGAAACCCACAAGGTGAAACGACGCATTGCGGGGGTAGCGTCGCCATTATATTCAATCCTCACGCCGTCGGCAAAAACCCACCGCTCAAGCCCACTGTCCCAGCTGGCGAGGCGGGCATTCACCTCGGTAAAAAGGCGCCCTTCTTTATAATTGCTCAGTATCACGCCCTCCATAACCCGGCACTGCCCGTCAAAACGCCGCACGGTCACAAAGGCTTCGTCACCGGCGGAAAATGAGACGTCCTTTTTTACCAGCTGACGCCAGTCGCTCTTGGAGCGGAGCTTGCCCTCGAAAATATATTCTGAACGTAGAAAAAAATCCGGCGCCACGGTTTCCTGCAGCAGGAACTGCCCGGCGCCCACCAGTACAGCGCACGCGAGCAGCGGCTTGATCATCTCCAGGGGCCGCCAGCCCCCGGCCAGACCCGCTTTCCATTCCCCCCGCGCTATCATACCACCCAACGCGAACAACACCGCCAGCAGGGTGGCCATAGGCGTCATCTTGACCATAAAATACGGCGCCTGGTAGAGGACATACTGGGCAAAAAGACCGGCGCCGGCGCCGCCCCTTATGAAAAAATTCAGATTATCGAAAAGACTGCCGAAAATCAGCAGCAGACAGAATACCGCAAGCCCGAAGCTGAAAGGCGCCCAGAAAGAGCGCGCGATATACCGGTAGAATATCTTATCCATGATTTAGCTGGCGAAAAGGCGTTTTTTCCACAGCCACATCCCCGCCAGCCCGGTCAGCACCGCGGGGGCAAATATCGCCCAGGGGAAAAGCGCCGGGTATTTGCGGGAAAGCACCATGCCGCTTATAGTAAGGCCGTAATAAAAAAATATAATCAGCAGGCTGAGAGCAAACCCCGCCGAACGCCCGCGCTTATCCAGCGCCACGCCCAAAGGCGCGCCAACCAGAAAAAATATCAGCGGCGCCAGGGCCAGCGCAAAGCGCGAAGCGGCCTCTATGCGAAACTTCGCCTCAACCTGCTTGTCGGCGATCCCGGCGCGAAGCCTGGCCAGAATGCCGGGAGTGGAGATCTCCCGCTGGTTAAGCTTGCGCGATAGGCCGCTTTCGGAAAAGAAAGGCAGCAGCGTTTTATATGAGTCGAAACTCCCGTGGATTATCTTATCCGCATCCTTACAATCCGTCTGGCTGAACTGTCCTTCGGAAAGCTCGATTGCCAGCCCGCGCTCGCGCTCCACCCGGTAACGCCCGTCAAGTGCGTTCAGCTTGGTGACGAACGCCGGAGATTCCCCCTTGTTAACGCGCCGCACCAGCTTAACGCCGCGCATGTTGCCGGTAAGGCTGTTCACCTCGCGCGCGTAAAGCACCCAGTCGGAGAGCTGCTGGAAAGTGCGCGGCTTCAATTCTATTTTGGTGACGCGGTTTATCATGGAAATAGTGTAGTCGGTGGACCGCTTCAGGCCCTTGGGCCCCACCCAGTTATTGACCACCGCCAAGAACAGGGAGCAGAAAAGCGCCGCGCCGAAAACGTACGAAAAAATATTAAAAAAAGAAAACCCGCCGGCCCGCAGCGCCACTATCTCCCCGTCCTGCGACATCTGACCGAGGCTCAGCAGCATTGCCAGCAGGAAAGCCAGCGGCAGCGAGGTGCCGAGCACGTTGGGAAGGATAAAGAGCATGCTCTTGGCGAGGAAATAGAGGGAGAACCCGGCCAGGGCGCCCTGGTTCACCATCTGCACTAAATTCAGCATCAGCAGCAGGGAGGAAAACACGAAAAGCGCGAGCAGCAAGTATTTCGCGAAAGCGCGCAACATGTAGTACTGGACTATAGGCACGAACATATATTTATTCTATTATATATGTACGATACCGTGGAATCACTTCCCGGCGCCGCAGCCCCCCTTTGCCAGGGGGGCAGTTGGCGTTTGCCCGGTTTTTCAGGATAAAACTTTGAAGCGGATAAAATTCGGAACATTATCACTGACGCTGCTGCTGACGGCCCTGGCCTGCGCGGGGCGCGCGCGCGCCGCCGGCCTTACGGAACCGGGCGGTTTTGCGCCGGGCGGTCGCTTCCTGCTGCTGGAACGGGATACTAACCGCTCGTTCGAAGAACCGGCCGCCTCCACAACCGCGGAAACAGCCGACCTCGACGCCATAGCCTCACAACTCCCCTTCGCCTACAGCGAGGACGCCTGGAACTCGGCCCGCGAAGCGGTGGAGAGCGGCCGCAGT
>MGVB01000139.1 GCA_001800275.1 Elusimicrobia bacterium RIFOXYA12_FULL_57_11 | reverse complement strand
CCGCCGCGGTGGTCTTTTTTGTGATTTATTTGTAGCCACCGGCGGGGAGCGGAAACTGCAAAGATTATAAGGAAAGGCCAGGCCGGCAGCGGCTTGCCGAGTGAGGGCCGCCGCACCCGGCCTGGCCCACCTTATATTGATTACACAGACACAGGCACTCAATACTTCAAAATAATCCGATCTTCTTTCCCCTTGAACGTCGGGTTTTGATTTCGCCCGAAAAGCCTTCTGGCGTAATAACCGCGTTTTCCGGCAGCTTCATCTGGAGTTCGTTTTTGGCCCACATTGTTATGGAAGAACCCACCCCCAAAAAACGGACCATTTATCCAACATTTATTTCGGTTCGTTCCGGCTGCATATATTACTTCCCAGAGTGATAAGGAGTGCCCGAAAACCTACCCTTCTTATCAGATAATAAGGCGGCACTCTATTGCGTATCTGGCGATAGCCACATTATTGCGCAATTCCAGTTTGCGCAGGATATGCTCCCTGTGGGTGTTCACGGTCTTGACGCTTAGAGAAAGTTCTTTTGCGATTTCTCCTACGGTTTTGCCGGAAGCTATCTGGCACATCACCTGGTACTCCCGCGGCGAAAGGGTTTCGTGCGGGAGCCGCTTATCATCCGTGCGCAGGGAGAGTTCGATATTGTCTTCCACATAGCGGCCGAGATACTTGCCGCCCCGCAGTATTTTACGTATCGCTGTTATCAGATCGTCGGGAAAGTGCTCCTTGCACAGGTACCCCGCGGCGCCGAGCTTGAGGGTTCTTACGGCGTAATGCTCCTCCGGGTACATGCTGAGCATGAGCACCGGAACAGCCGGCGTGCCGGCTTTTATGCGCCGCAAAACCTCCAGGCCGCCTATGCCGGGCAGCGCGACATCCAATATCACCAGGTCGTACTTGCGGCGGCGCAGCAGCTTCAGGGCGTCTTCCCCGCTCCCGGCCTCGTCTTGGATCTTCATATCGGGGGCCGCGGTCAGGATCTGCCTGAGCCCGGTCCGCACTATAGGGTGGTCGTCGACTACAAGGATATTTATCATTTAGCCTCTTTTGCGGCGCGCAGGGGTATTGAAATGGAGACGCAAGTACCCCTGTTCCGCCGGCCCTGTATACTCAGCGTTCCGCCGCAGCCGTATAAGCGCTCCCTGATCCCCAATAGGCCCAAAGTCTTCTTGCCGGAGACGGCGCTTTCAGGTATTCCCTTGCCGTTGTCTCTGAAGATTAAGGCCAGCCCGGCGCCGGCACTATTAAGTGCGAGGCTGACTTTCGTAGCCATGGCATGCCGGGCGACATTGGTCAGCAGTTCCTGGACCACCCGGTAAAGCGTAAGCGCGACGGGCTTCTCAAGCTGCCCGGCGCGGGCACAGATCCTGACGGCGCAGCGTATCCCGTAGCGCCCCTCAAAGTCCTTTGCCAGGGCAGAGATGGCGGCCTGAAGCCCGAATTCATCGAGCAAGATGGGTCTTAACTCCCACGCGATACGCCTGAGGTTTCGGATCGTTGTATCTATTACGGAGTCCATCTTCCGCGTCTTGTCGCTAATGACCTCGTCGTCCGGCAGGGAGCCGCGAAGCCCCCGGAGGTCTATTTTTATGGCCATCAGCGCGTGGCCGAGTTCATCATGCAGTTCATGGGCGATGCGCCTGCGTTCTTCTTCGCGGGAGTTCTCGACGCTGCGCAGGAGAGACTGCAGTTTTTTATGAGCCGTCTTCAATTCCCGCTCCGCGTTTTTCAGCTCTATTACCTTTCCGAGTCTTTCCGCGATAGTGTAAAGCATTTTTCGCTCCGCATTAAGGAAGAGCGCCCCCGCTCCGTGCTGTGACTTTCGCAGATAGCAGACTTCAAGCGCTCCAGCCCGCCTGCCGTTAACAATGAGCGGGGCTCTCTGGCGATAGCGTGTCTGCAGGAAGCCGGCAGTCCTGAAAACCCCTGCATGGGAAACCAGCCTGGCGCAGGCCAACTCGGGATACTGAAAGGATGCGGGCAGCAACTCAACTATCCCCTGTAGCATCTCCTCAAGAGAGATGCCTCTGCGCTCGCACACTTCCGAGATAGCGTACATGCAGCGCAATTCCTTAGTGCGCTCCTTAAGTTCTCTGGCCAGCCGTATGACCCTGTTCTTAACTGGTTCAGCCCGGGAGTACTGCTGTTTCAGGCTGCCCGTTTTAGATTTTCTCATAGCATATCCGGTCTCTGTCAGGCGGCCTATGCGGCACGCCGGTCCTGCGGTCCGGTCTCCTGTCTAGTATTCTAATCATTCCCGCAAAGGGCCGTCCAGACTAAGACTATCTCTGTGCCGGCAAGGTCGGTATGACTTTCAATATCCGGACGGTCCTAGCGGCACGATGCGCCACAAACTCTACGGAGTCGCCGGGAATATGCCCCAGGAGAGCGGCGCCCAGCGGCGAGAGCGCGGAAATTCTTCCTGTCGCCGGTTCCGCACATTCGTCCGGCACTATCTTATAGGTGACTGAAATATTTCCGTCAACAGCTTGTATGACAACCCAACATCCAGTTTCCACCTTCTGAGATTCTTCATTTTGACCCGGTTTGTATCTCATAACCGCGCTCCCATTCCGCTGTTTTACAGCCGGACAAGCCGCCCATGCGGCACCTTAAGCATACATAAGTCTTTCACCCTCTGCTATCGGAGAACATCTGATACAAAAGACGGACATAGGACTTTATCTGATTTTATCGGGAAACCACATCTTATACAATGAAAACAGACAGGGCTGTTTGCGCCTAAAATACGTCCTGCGCAATAGCCGGTCGGGAAGTCTCTGCAAAACGACTACGGAGGAAAAGCGTTATGAAATTAACATGCCAACTAAGCGGGAAACGCAAAACTAAAGGTGCGGGAGTTGAAGGGGTGAAGTGCCGCCTCATGCTGGATTATCCGCAAGACGGCGATAAAATCAATCAGCCGCACTACGCTTTCAGGATCGGTACCCTGGGCGAAATAGAAAGCGTGGAAATTTCTTTAGATAACTGCCGCTGGCAGCCGTGCCGGGAATCCGCGGGGTACTGGTGGCATGACTGGTCAGGCTATGCGAAAGGACAGCACCAGGCTGTTGTAAGGGCGCGGACCAAAGACGGAGAGGTACTGACCTCGGAAGTACGCAAATTTCAGTCGCAATAAAACGCGGGTGAAAATGCCAGGCCAGGTTCAAGGATGTAAAGACCGGATTTGTTGCGCATGATTTCAGCTGCTATTTTAGGAGAACAAAACAATGGAAAAACCCCTGCTTAAAACCAACTGCCCCAACTTCTCTTCCGGCCCATGCGCCAAACGGCCCGGGTGGAGCGCATACGCCCTTGAGAACGCGCTGCTGGGCCGCTCACACCGTTCCAAAGAAGGAAAAGCGCGCCTGCAGGAAGTTTCCGACCGCATGAAGAAGGTGCTGAAGCTGCCAGAAGACTACCGCATAGGCGTGGTGGCAGGCTCGGACACCGGCGCGGTGGAACTGGCCATGTGGACGCTGCTAGGCCCCAGGCCGGTGGATATTTTCGGCTGGGAATCATTCGGCAAGGGCTGGATTACAGACGCCGTGAAGTTCCTCAAACTGCCTAGCGTAAACGAATACAAAGCCGATTACGGCAAGCTCCCGGACCTTAACAAGGCCAACTTCGCCAACGACGTGATCTTCACCTTTAACGGCACCACTTCGGGAGTAAAAGTTCCGAACCTCGATTGGATACCGGCCAACCGCGAAGGCCTCACCATCTGCGATGCCACTTCCGCGGTATTCGCCATGGAGATCGATTTTACAAAGCTCGATGTGGTAACCTTCTCCTGGCAGAAAGTGCTGGGCGGCGAGGCCGCGCACGGCGTTATTATTCTTTCGCCCCGCGCCGTGAAGCGTATGGAGGAGAACGAGCTCAAGACCAGCTGGCCTGTTCCAAAAATATTCCGCCTGGCCGCCGAAGGCAAGTTGAAGCCCGGCGAACTGGAGTACAATACCGTCAACACGCCGTCCATGCTGTGCGTCGAGGACGCCATCGACGCCCTGAAGTGGGCTGAAACCGTGAGAGGGTTGTCAGGCCTCATATGGCGCTCTAACGCCAACCTGGAGGCTTTCGAAGAGTGGGTGGCTAAGTCGGACTGGATAGACTTCCTTGCTGAATCTAAAGAGATCCGCTCCAACACCTCGGTCTGCTTTAAAATAAAGGCCGACTGGTTCCAAAAGCTCTCCGACGAAGAAAAAACCAAGGCTGCAAAAAAGATCACCTCTCTACTCGATAAAGAGGGCGTGGCCTACGATATCAATTCCTACGGCAAAGCCCCGGCCGGTCTCCGCGTGTGGTGTGGCGCCACCGTGGAGACTTCCGATATCAAAAAGCTGATACCGTGGCTCGACTGGGCCTATGAAACCGTAGCTAAAGAATACTCCAAGGAGGCCGTAAAATGAAAAAAATCCTGATAGCCGACAAAGCTGATTCCCTGTGCGAGAAAGTCCTTGCTTCCAGAGGCCTTGAGCCCGTGGTGAAGACCGGCATGAAGCCGGAAGAGCTGAAAGCCTGCGCGGCCCAGTTCGACGCTATTATTGTGCGCTCCGCTACCACGCTTACCCGCGAGATAATAGAAGCAGCCACCAACCTGAAAGCCGTGGCCCGCGCCGGTTCCGGCGTGGATAACATAGATGTGATCGCCGCCAGCGAGAAGAAGGTGCTGGTTATGAACACTCCGTTCGGCAATACCGTCTCCACCGGCGAGCACGCCATAGCCATGCTGATGGCGCTGGCCCGCCATATCCCCCAGGCCAACGCCTCCACCCACGCGGGCAAATGGGAGAAAAAGAGATTCGAGGGCGTGGAACTGACAGGCAAAACGCTGGGCGTGATAGGCTGCGGGAATATTGGCGCCGTAGTGGCCGACCGCGCGTCGGGACTTAAGATGCACGTTATCGTTTTCGACCCGGTAATGACCGCGGAGCGCGCCCGCGAGCTGGGTGTGAAAATGGTGACCCTGGACGACCTGTACGCCAAGGCCGACTTTATCACCTACCACGTGACCATCAACCCGGCCACCAAGGGCATGCTCAACAAGGACGCCATAGCCAAGATGAAGAAAGGCGTGCGCATAATCAACTGCGCCCGCGGCGGCATCATGGTGGAAGAAGACATCAAGGCCGGCATAGAGAGCGGCCAGATAGCCGGCTTCGCAACCGACGTCTACGCCAAGGAGCCCGCCACCGAGCATATTTTCTTCGGCATGGAAAAGGTGATCTGCACGCCGCACATAGCCGCGTCCACCAAGGACGCGCAAGTGACGGTGGCCAGGCAGGCCGCCGAGCAGATAGCCGACTACCTGCTCACCGGCAAGCGCACCCACGCGGTCAACGGCGACAAGGTATAAAAAGCGCCGCGGCCTTCCCGGCCTGCCGCACCCGGCCGGCCGGGTTGCCTTTCTGGCGTTCAAAGAACTGAAGCTCACACGGAGGAACATATGATAGACATCGCAAAGAATATCGCTACCGCCCCCCGGCGCACGAAAGCTTCCGTGATCCGTGAACTGCTTAAAATAACCAATAAGCCGGGGATCATCTCTTTCGCCGGCGGCCTGCCTGACCCCGCGCATTTCCCTTACGAATTTGTAGCCGGTTCCGTGCAGGAGATCATGGCCAAAAAGGGCAAAGTGGCCTTGCAATACGGCCCCACCGACGGGCTGCCCGAGCTGAAAGAGGAATTCATAAAGTTCCTGAAAAAGCATGAGGGCATAGACGCCAAACCCGAAAACCTGATAGTAACCACCGCCAGCCAGCAGGCGCTGGATATTGTAGGCCGCCTTTTCATAGACGCCTCGGACCCGGTACTGGTGGAAATGCCCAGTTATATGGGAGGTCTGCAGGTGTTCAAGTCCTACGGCGCGGACTTCATCGGCGTCAGGCTTGAAGATGACGGGGTGGATACCGCCCACCTTGAACAGCAACTCCAGTGGCTCAGGAGCCAGGACGAGCATTACAAATTCGTCTACTTGGTGCCGGATTTCCAGAACCCCAGCGGCGTGACGCTTTCCGCCGAAAAGCGCAAGAAGGTTGTGGAACTTTCCGAGAAATATAACGTGGTAGTAATAGAGGACTCGCCTTACCGCCAGATACGCTTCGAGGGAGAGGCGCCCAAGATGCTCTACCGGATGGATAAGGAAACCTATAACACTAACAACATCATTTCGCTATTCACCTTTTCCAAAACCTTCGCGCCCGGCCT
>MGVB01000138.1 GCA_001800275.1 Elusimicrobia bacterium RIFOXYA12_FULL_57_11 | reverse complement strand
TGCCGGCGTAGCCGCCCAGCGTGACGAAAGGGCTCTTCTCCAGGTCC
Organism: Elusimicrobia bacterium RIFOXYA12_FULL_57_11; assembly: GCA_001800275.1. Taxonomy (GTDB): domain Bacteria; phylum Elusimicrobiota; class Elusimicrobia; order Elusimicrobiales; family UBA9959; genus UBA9959. Next base: position 6,070 of record MGVB01000138.1, on the reverse strand, counting down.
TTATGCCAGACCAGTAGTATCTCGAGCGCTTTCTGCTGGTCGTCGGATAATCGCATTAAGCCTGTGTTTAAGGCCGCACACAACACAATAAGCGGAGATATGTCCTTAACCTCCGGCCTTACAATAATGTCGCCGTATCAAGCGCTATCATCAATTCCTCGTTGGTATTGATGACCATGGCTCTTGTACTTTGATCTGTTGTAATGAGCCCCTGTTTCCCGGCTGCCATAGCCTGGTTGGCGGCGCTATCCAGGCGGTAGCCCAACACTCCCAAGCGCCGCAGCACCTTGGCGCGGACAAGGGCAGAATTTTCCCCTATGCCTCCGGTAAAGATAAGCGCGTCTACGCGCGGCAGGGAAACCGTAAGCGCGCCTATATATTTGGCAAGCCTGTGCGCAAAAACGTCAAGGGCAAGTACGGCACCGGCATGCCCCCCCGCGGCGGCCTCCTGCAGCTCGCGCACGTCGCTTGATAATTCAGAAACGCCCAAGAGCCCGCTTTTAGTATTCAGCAGGTTTATCACTTCTTTAATGGTCATCTTCAGGGACTCGGCTATATACGGCAGCATCCCCGGGTCTATATCGCCGGAGCGGGTGCCCATTACCAGGCCTTCCAACGGCGTCAGTCCCATGGTAGTGTCCACGCTTTTCCCGTTGAGGACCGCGGCCGCGCTGGCGCCATTGCCCAGGTGCGCCGATATGAAAGCGCTGTTTTCAAGTTTAATGCCCAGCAGTCGCGCGGCTTCCTGGGTTACGTAGCGGTGGCTGGTGCCGTGAAAGCCGTAGCGCCGTACGCCATAGTCGCGGTAGAGTCTTTTAGGAACAGCGTAGAGATAAGCGTACTCCGGTAGGGTTTGGTGGAAGGCGGTGTCGAACACGGCCACATGCGGCAGGTGCGGTACGCTGCGCCTGGCCGCCGCAATCCCCATAAGGTCGGCGGGGTTATGCAGCGGGGCGAACGGCACGCATTGTTCTATGGCGCGGATCACCTCTTCATTGATGATGACCGCTTCCCTGAATTTTTCCCCGCCGTGCACTACACGGTGGCCCACGGCGGACACGCGGCCACTGAGGCGGTGTATATCTATGGCCTGAAGTATCTTTTCCATGGCCGCAGCATGGTCGGCCGTTCCCAGTTTAAGGACCTCACTGCCCCCGTTAATTTTAACGGTAAGAGAGGCGTCCTTTAACCCTAATTTTTGCGCCTGCCCGGAAATAAGCACGGCACGGTCCTGCAGACAGATCAGCGAAAATTTTATAGAAGAACTGCCGGTATTGAGGACAAGAACAGCAGGTTTTGTGCGTGTCATAAGTTAACCCGGGAACCTCAGGTACATTCTATACAATTTAACCGTAAAAAAATAAACCCGTTAACCCGCACGTTCCCTCCGGCGGATTTGGAACCCTCCTCCCTGTATTGCTAGAATACCTGGGGATACCGCGCGGTTAGCTCAGCGGTAGAGCGCCTCTCTTACACAGAGGATGCCACAGGTTCAAATCCTGTACCGCGCACCAAGTTTTTATCAGGAACGGTAAGCAAGCCATAATAATGGCTTGCGGCAGGATTTGAAAGCCGGAGCTGCGGGTGGAGCGAAGCGACACAACTCGCGCAGCAGCCCGCAGCAGCGAGGCGGGGTCGCAAGCGCGAGTCCGCGACGGCGGACGAGCGACTTGTGACCAAATCCTGTACCGCGCACCAAGTTTTTCATCTCGCTCAAAATCCAGCCTTCTCCCCAGGAGACCATTAATGTCTGACGATAAAGCGGAAATCATGGGCCACAAACCGGCCGACCAGCAGAACGCCACCCTTACCCCGGAAGAAATAGAACTTAAGTGGTACAAAGAAGTTTACCAGGGCGACAATATGCGCCAGCTTACCCTGCGCGCCGTTATCATGGGCGGCTTCCTGGGCGGCTTCATGTCGCTTTCAAACCTCTACATCGGCCTGAAGACCGGCTGGGGCCTGGGCGTGGCCATAACCGCCTGCGTACTTTCCTATACCATCTGGAAAACGCTGCGCACGCTGCTGCCTTTTCTCTTCAAGAGCGACATGACCATATTGGAGAACAACTGCATGCAGAGCACCGCCTCGGCGGCGGGCTATTCCACCGGCGGCACCATGGTGTCGGCCATCTCCGCCTACCTTATAATAACCGGCAGCCATATGTCGTGGGGCGTGCTTACCCTGTGGACCATCTTCCTGGCGGCGCTGGGCGTGTTCATAGCCATACCCATGAAGCGCCAGATGATAAATATTGAGCAGCTTAAATTCCCCAGCGGCATAGCGGCCGCCGAAACCCTGAAGAGCCTGCACTCCAAAGGCGCCGAAGCCGCCGACAAAGCGCGGGCGCTGGCCTATGGCGGCACCTTCGGGGCGCTGGTATCGCTGCTGCGCGACAAGGGCGTCTCGTTCAATTTCAAAGACCTTTTCGGCTTTAAACTTTCCCTGCCCGGCATGCTGCCGTTCGCCGGCCATATAAAAGGCTACCCGCTGGAGAAATGGACGTTCTCTTTTGAAGTGGGCGCCCTGATGATAGCCGCCGGCGGCATAATAGGCTGGAAGATCTCCTGGTCGCTTTTGCTGGGCGCCGTAATTAATTACGGCATCCTGGCCCCCTGGGTGTCCGGCATGGGCGCCATAGGCATGGAGAAGCTGGGCTACCGCGCCATAGTGCAGTGGAGCACCTGGGGCGGCGCGGCCCTGATGGTGACCTCGGGCCTGTTCATGTTCGCCCTGCAGTGGAAAACGGTCATGCGCGCCTTCGGCGGCATCACGGAAATTTTCCAGGGCCGCAAGAGTGGCGCTGTGGAAGACCCGCTGGCGAAAATAGAAGTACCCGGCTCCTGGTTCCTGGTGGGCACGGCGTTCTCGGGCCTGGGCTGCATAATGGTGCTGCACTACGCTTTCCAGACCAGCTGGTGGATGGGCGTTATAGCCGTAATACTCACTTTCTTCCTGGCCATGGTGGCCGCGCGCGCCACAGGGGAATCGGACATCACACCCATCGGCGCCATGGGCAAGATCACCCAGCTCACTTTCGGCATACTGGCCCCCTCCAATATGGTCACCAACCTGATGACCGCCTCGGTAACCGCCGGCGCGGCCGGTTCCACCGCCGACCTGCTGGTGGACCTCAAGAGCGGCTACCTGCTTGGCGCCAACCCGCGCCAGCAGTTCCTGGCGCAGTTCTTTGGCATCTTCGCCGGCACGCTGGTAGTGGTGCCGGCCTTTTATATTTTAGTGCCCGACGCCTCGGCGCTGGGCTCGGACCAGTGGCCCGCCCCCTCGGCGCAGGTGTGGGCGGCCGTGGCCAAGCTCCTGTCCAACGGCGTACATTCCCTGCACCCAGCGGCGCGGATGGGCATGCTGGTAGGCGGTTTGGTGGGCATTATAATACCACTGCTGGAACTGGCTTTCCCCAAAAAGCGCAAGTACATCCCCTCGGCCATGGGCCTGGGGCTGGCCATGGTTATCCCCTTCTGGAATTCCCTCTCCATGTTCCTGGGCGGCCTGATAGCCCTTATAATCGAGAAGAAGAACAAGGACGTAGCCGAGAAGTACATTATCCCGGTCAGTTCCGGCATTATAGCGGGCGAATCTTTAATGGGCGTGGCTATAGCCCTGTCGGACGCCAGGGGGATGTTCACTGCGTTCCTGGCCCCGGTAAAGCCTTTTCTGGCGGCGGTCAAAGCCTTCGTGCGCCTGCCTTAAACTTTGCGCAGGCCGCAAGAAAAGCCCTTCGAAAGAGGGGCTTTTTATTTGCCAGATGTTCCGGACACAATATCTTTGGACAGCCAGAATATAACCACAACTTGAAGCAAATTCCGTTTTAGTGCTACCATATCAACAAAGGTAACACTAATGAACAGACCAAAGCTTGTCAGGTTCGGCGTATCTCTCGAAGGAGACCTCCTTCGGCGGTTTGACTCCTATATAGGCGCGGAGGGCTATGACAACCGCTCCAAGGCCATAGCGGACCTGATACGCAAGGAGTTCGTCACCGATGCTTTCGCCAAAGGCGGGGCCGTGGCCGGTGCGGTTACCATAGTCTACGACCATCACAAACGCGAGGTGGTCAACAAGCTGCTGGACATGCAGCACGACCACGGCAATATCATCATTTCCACCCAGCACGTGCACCTGGACCACGACAACTGCCTGGAGATTATAGCCGTGAAAGGTCCGGGCGCAAAAGTTAAGGCCTTGGCGGATTCTCTAAAAGCGGTCAAGGGCGTAAAACATTCCACGCTCAGCGTGACCAGCGCGGGTAAATAATTTTTTTGACCAGCCGTAACACGAATACAGATATGGTAGCAACAAGGAGGGACCTATGCGCGTTAAGCCGGTGATATTTGCGCTGGCGGCGGTATTCTGCGGCGGCGGCACAGCCTTCGCCGCCTACCCGCTGGTCACGGACGACGCTGGCACGGTCCAGCTCAACTCCTACGAGCTGGAGGCGTCCTACGACACCTTCAAGGATGAAACCGATGCGCGCCCGGAAAACCTCGGCGTTTCATTCAAACACGGGATAACTGACCGGTTCGATATCGGTTTTTCTTTACCGTGCCGGCTGCATCCGGGCGTAGTGGAACGCGTCGGGGCGGCTTCGCTGGGGCTGAAGTTCTCGCTTGTAAAAGACCTGCTGGCCTTTTCGGTCATTAACGAACTGGGGAAAAAAGAATATTTCCTCAACGGTATTCTTAGTAAGGAATTCGGCCCTCTTAAAACGCACCTTAACGCGGGGTATCTCTCCACCGGTGAGGATAACAGGAAGGGCCTGGCCTCCTGCGGCCTTGCGGCCGAATATCCGCTTAAGAATCATGAGGCCGTGGCCGAACTTAAAAGCGAGGAGGGCGGCACAGGCTTCTTCCTGCTCGGCCTGCGCTATGGATTAAAGGAGGCCTTTTTTATATCCGCGGGTGCTGCGCGCTCACTCGAGGCCGACCGCTACCGCTTCACCGGCGGTTTCCATGTGGAGTTCTAAGGAGAGATTTCATGCACATGGCTGACGCTCTTTTATCTCCGGCGGTAGGCGGTACGCTGTGGGTTGTTTCCGGCGGCCTTCTCGCCTACAGCGCTAAAAAAGTCCGCGAAGAGGCGGACGACCGCAAGGTGCCGCTGATGGGAGTGCTGGGCGCGTTCATCTTCGCCGCGCAGATGATAAACTTCACCATCCCCGCCACCGGCTCCAGCGGGCACCTGGGCGGCGGCTTGCTGCTATCCATCCTGCTAGGGCATTACGCCGCCTTCCTGGTGCTGGCCTCGGCGCTTACCGTACAGGCGCTGTTCTTCGCCGACGGCGGGCTGCTGGCCCTGGGTTGTAATATGCTCAACCTGGGATTCTTTCCCTGCTTTGTCGCTTACCCGTTTATCTACAAAAAGATAGCCGGCGACAGCCGCAACCGGAAACGCGTCATGCTGGGAGCCACACTGGCCGCGTTGGCCGGCCTGCAGCTCGGAGCTTTCGGAGTGGTGCTGCAAACCGTGGCATCGAGCATCTCCTCGCTGCCGTTCAAAACCTTCGTCCTGTTAATGCAGCCCATACACCTGGCTATCGGCCTGGTAGAGGGGCTTGTTACCGCGGGCGTGGTCTCTTTCATGCTGGAAGCGCGGCCGGAGATCGTAACTGCCGCCACCAGCCGCCGACCCATAGGGGTAAGTATCAAGGGAGCGCTCATAGCGCTGGCAACCGCCGCGGCGGTGACCGGCGGAGCGCTCAGCTGGTTAGCCTCCACACACCCGGACGGCCTGGAATGGGCCATGTTCAAGACCTCGGGTAAAGAAGAACTTGAAAGCGGCGACGGCTTGCACCGAACGCTGGCGGAGCTGCAGGGCAGGACCGCTTTCCTGCCGGATTACGGCTTTAAGAGAACGGAGACCGCCACGGAACAGGGATTCGCCGCGGCCGCCTGGCCCGCTGTGGACAAGGGGACTTCCGTTTCCGGTTTGGTGGGCGGACTTTTCACGCTACTGCTGGCCGGGCTGGCGGGGTTTCTCTTTGCCCGGCGTAAAACCGCCGCTGGAAAGCCAACGGTAAACTAACCGCGCAAATATGCAAACCATCTCAACC
>MGVB01000137.1 GCA_001800275.1 Elusimicrobia bacterium RIFOXYA12_FULL_57_11 | reverse complement strand
TATCACTTCCCCGCCGGCCAGCTCAACCTCAAGCACACGCGCGCGGGATTCGCTGCCAATGACCGTCAGCTCCGGGGGGAGGGCTTTTACCGTGCCGATAACCCCGAAGTGAGGCTCGCGTATTATGCGTATCGGGTCGCCCGGTTCTATCCAGCCCCGGCCCTGGTCCTTCTTGCACTCGGTAACGTTCTTTGGAAAACCGGGCACTATGATCTCGGGGCGCATTACCCCGGCGCGGATCTGGGTAGCCCCGGAAACCGAAGCTTTCTCCCCGTTGCGGGAGGCAAGCAGCTTGAAAGTGTATTCGGCCATGGGAATAGCGCCGAACCCTTCCGTAACTATTACCGTCACGCCCAGTTGTTCGGTACCGGTCACTGCCACCCCTATGTCATAACCCAGCAGCTGCCGCAGGTCGCGGTCGTGAATGCCGCCCACTACTATGGCGTTAACCCCCAGCTCTATCGCCCGCTTAATGGCGGCCAGGCTGGCGTGTTTGCCGCCCACGACTATTTTCCCTTTATGCGTATCCTTTATATTTTCCGGCGTCAGGTCTTCATCCGGGCTTGCCACGGCCATAACTATCTCGCCGTTAGTCTCTCCGCCGATACCAAAAATGCCCTGTATAAAAGTGCCCTCTGATTCTATCGTCACGCCAAAACCGGGGGTAACCTCCACCACTTTCCCTTTCACGTAGGCCTTGATAGGCAGCTGCCTGGGCGGCTCGCGCAGCAGGACCTGGCCCGTAAGCGCGGAAACGGATTCCACGGTACCATCTACCGGCGATTCGATCACGGTCTTGAACCACTTTATCATGGGCTTGTTCTCTGCTATGGTTTCGCCTTTTTTCACGGCGTCGCCTTCCCGTTTAAGCATAAACTCTTCTATTTCTTCGGGAGACACGGCCAGGCGGTTGGCCACGTTCACCGAGAACACCTTACCCGGCAGTTCGGTCTGGGCCACTATGTCCAGCGCTTCCACCTTCTGCTCCATCAGGGAAATAACCTTTCCCGGGATAGGCAGCAGCCGTTTTTTCCTGAGCATGGTGCAAGGCATTACTTTAAGTCCGGGTGTGTAAGCGTGTGCCATAATTTTCTCCTTAAAAACGGTTATACCGGGTACATTCCCATTGCCTTGTACCACTTGCCAAGGTCACCCAGGCGCCTTACCGGCTCCTTGGAAATATTGAACGGCCGCCCGCGCCCGTCCAGCACCAGCCCCACCACTCCGCCTTCAATGTCCGCCTCGAAGGAATTTCCCGGGCCGGCGCCCATATCGAAACCCTTGGAGGGCCGCGCCGTAAGCCTGGCCTTCGGGGCGTCCATAGGAAGATGTACGATATCGCCGAAACGGAGCTCGCCGGCCAGTTTTTTACCATCGGGAGTTTTAACTTCCCATTCCAGGATGAGCTGCCCGTCCTTGCCCAGCCCTTTGGGCGCCAGGCAGGTACCCAGGCGCACCAGGCAGTCGTTGTAGAACACGTCCAGCGCGGCCTTTTCGCTTACCTGGGCGAGCACGCCGAGGTGGGGCATCATAAAAATGGAGTCCACGGCCATGCGCGTAACGCCTTCTGGCTGGTAGGCGTCTATCATCATCATCATCGACTGAGTACGGCGGGGGGAATGGGCAAGTATGCCGCCCGAGCCTATCACATAATCCAGCTTCATTACGTTTATCAGGCTTTGCCCGGAGGAGGTCTGGTCGAACGCGTCGGAAATGGAGCGTTCCTGCTGAACACCTTTAAGCCCCACGGCCAGCGCCTTGTGCTGGTCGAACGCCAGCCGCAGCGCCTCGCGCGCCACGGCGTGCTCTATCTGTAGGTCCTCCACCGTCTGCGGAATGGTGGTAGGGCGTATCATCTTGTTCTTCAGGCGGTTGCGCAGGTCCTGTTCCTCCACGTCGAACGGCAGCCAGCGCAATATATTGGCAAGCCCGGCCTCGGCCATTACGTTAGAGATGGAGTAACTCATCCCGAGGTTGGCGCTCACGGTACGGTTGAACACCCCGGAAAACACCGAAAAGACATCGGTCGTGGCGCCGCCTATATCCACGGCCAGCACGTTGAAGTTATTGGCCTTGGCGAATTTTTCGGTCATGGTGCCTACGGCCGCGGGAGTGGGCATGATCGGCGCGCCCACCATCTTCATCAGCCGCGGGTAGCCGGGCGCCTGCTGCATAACATGCTCGAGGAAAATATCGTGTATCTTGTGGCGCGCCGGCATAAGATTCTCGCGTTCCAGCGCAGGGCGGAGATTCTCGGTAATTATAAGCGCGGTACGATCTCCCAGTATTTCCTTTATCTGGGCGTGCGCCTTATTGTTGCCGGCGTAAATAACGGGCAGTTTGTACGACGCGCCAAGCCGCGGCTTGGGATCGGCCGCCTTGAGGAACTGGGCTAATTCCACGACATGCGTAATAGTTCCGCCGTCCGTGCCGCCGGAGAGGAGCATCATATCCGGGCGCAGCTGGCGGATGCGTTCTATTTTTTCATGGTCGGCACGGCCGTCGTTAGAGGCAAGCACATCCATTACTATAGCCCCGGCGCCAAGGGCGCAGCGCTGCGCCGATTCCCCGGTCATGGCCTTGACCGCCCCGGCCACCATCATCTGCAGACCGCCGCCCGCGGAAGATGTCGAGACATAAATATCGGCCCCGGTATTGCCGTTGTTGGGAGTTATTATCCTTTCGCCGTCCAGGATCCTGCGCCCGGAAAGTTCCTCCACCTCTGTAATAGAATTCAGCACGCCTTTAGTGACGTCCTCGAACGGCGCCTCTACGGTGGTGGGAGCCTCGCCCCTGAAGGTCTGGCGGTAAATATCGCCTTTCTTCTCTATCAGGATAGCCTTAGTGGTGGTGCTGCCGCAGTCAGTGGCGATTATAATCTCGAGATTTTTATTTGACATGGTTGGCTCCGTTGGGTGATGCCGCGTTCAGTTCTTTTAAAAAAAAATCCACGGCTTTGGGATTTTCAAGCAGTTTTACGGCTTTTTCGGCCTCTTCAATGCCAAAAACCTGGGAGAGCAGCGGCATAAGGAAAACCAGCGCCTGGGCGCCAAGGTTATGCAGCGGCCGGGAACTCTCCATGGCCAGGGAAACCGCCAGCGCCATATTCCGGCCGCGGACTTTTTGCGCCAACGCCAGAAGCAAAGCTCTTTCCTGGTCGTTCACTTCGGCATGTTCCGGCAGTTTAAAAGCGTTGCTCCAAATACCCATCGCCTGTTATTCTACATAATAAAAAAGAGGGGGAGAAATATCGCCTGGCGAAGGGAATTCAGGGTGGTAACTCTCCCCGAGAACACTTGTTGAAATAACCGGCGCAATTAAGGTAAACTGAAAATCCGCTCCCGCCAGCTGCCAAGGCGGACCCGCTGGAGGCCCAATGACCGATCAGAACACGCAGCATTCCGGAGTTTTTCCCCTGGGAAAAATAATTTTTCTGGCCGTTATCCTGACCGCAGGAGTGATTTTTGGAATAAAGTACCTGGTAGGCGGCCCGGACGCAACCCGGGAATACGACAGTTCGCCCGATGCCTTCAAGACCGAACCCCGCGAAAATGCCCCGCCCGGTTATAACCCGGCCAGCAGGCCGGAACCGGCGCCCGGAGGCGATTCGCTGGGCATGTTCACAAAAACCAACTCCGGATACTCGAAAGAGGACGAAGAAGCCGGCACAGAGCAGGCCCTGGAAGCCGCGCAGGCGGCAAAAGCCGCGGAAACCAGGGCGGCTGAGGCGGCAAAAAAATCCGCGGCAGCCAACACCGCAAAACCAGCCACCGTCATCCCGCGGCTCCAGCCCGCTAAAGGGTTCAAGCTCTCCGAAACCGGAAAAACGGCCCGTCCGCCACAAGGCGCCGGCACGCCTGACATGGCCGCCATACTTGAACGCGCCAAAAAAGGCGCCGCCCAAAAAACAGGGGAGTAACGTCCGGGAAACCGTATGTTTTATTGCCCGGCGGCACCGGTTGTCGCCGTGGAGATCCGGGGACGTTTGCCCCCGACGGCCGCAACAGGGGGATATACTTTTATCACACTGCCTGGCTGCAGCCGGCTTTTCCTGGCTTTGCCCGCCGCCAGCTCCAGCACGAACTTTGCCGGAGCCGACACCTTAGCCACCTCGGCCTCCGGCTGCGAAGGGTTTGAACGCGGCACCCGGTGAAATACATTTCGCACCTTCATGTCCCCGTCAAGAAATACGATATCAAGGCTTACATAGGTGTTTTTCATCCAAAAAGTCCGGATCTCGTCGTCCGCAAATACAAACAACATGCCGGCTTTATCCGGCATGGTTTCCTTGAACATCAACCCCCGCGTCTGGGCCTGGGGCGTAAGCGCGAGTTCCGCCTCCACACGGGAGCCGTCGGGCATGGTCAGCGTCACAAGCCCGGACTTCCCGTTTTTCTGGGCCGCGCTTCCATAGCCGGCAAGCGCGGCCACAAGAACAAAAGCCAGGATATCTTTCCTGTTCATCGCTTACCCGCCTGGCCGGCAGCCGAAAAAGAAGATACCGCCGGCGCCTCCCCGGCAGCAGACAAAAAAACATTATCTCCGGCCGCGGTCGAACTTATAAGAAAAAGCGGAACTCTCGCGTCAGCCGCCTCTTTAAGCCTGCCCCCGGCGGCAAACAGAGCCATCGCATCCGCCTTGTACCTGGCGGCAAGCCCGGCAAAACCGCCGGCCTTGGGCAGTTCCCCGGCAAGCTGCCTGAACGGGACGTTTTTTTCGGAGGACAGCAGAAGCATTGCCGCCAGCTCCTGCCTGTAGATCCCGGTGCGCAGGTATTTCGTGATCTCCACTTCGGGCGAGGTGGACGCGAAAACAGAGTAAAGCGCGCCGCTGCTTACCTCCACGCTCAGCGCCCAGGCAAAAGATTCTTCCGCCAGGTTATCCGCCATGGCTTCCTCCGCCCGCATAAATGCGTCCGGGCCCAGCTCGGCGCCCAGGAAAACCTGGGCCCCGGCAGGACTGCCCGCGGCAGCCAGAAGACAGAGAAAAACAAGTGAACGCATATTGTCGCAACAGCGCGTGCCGCACGAAGGCACGGCAAAGCAGAACCGCGTGAGGAGCGCTCCCTACAGCGAGGTCGTTACAAGGGTTTCCGTGGAAAGCACCCCCGATATTGAACGTATTTTCTGCACTACCACGTTCGACAGCGACGGCAGGTCCTCGGTTTCCATGTCCAGCACAAGGTCCCAGCGGCCGAACACCGCGGACATATGCACCACGCATTCAAGCGCGCGCAGCTTACCCAGGGTCTGCTGCTCCTTGCCCGGCAGAAGTTTTACAAGCACAAGTCCAGTAACCATAATATTTTCCTTTGTTGAACCGCTTTTCGGAACACCGGCCCTAACCATTATAACTATCGGGCAGCGGAGTATTCAATAGCCCCAGGCAAATCGGTTATAATAAGCGCGTTGCCGGCAAAGGAAACGCTATGACCAAAACCACGGACACAAACCATTCAATTCTCTGCCTTCTGCCGGCGCTGCTCTTACTCTGCGGCTGCCTGGTCAACCCCGCCATATTCAAGAAAGGCGCCTTTGCCACGGACGACTGGGAAACCTGGACCAGCTGGAACGACGCCTATGGGTCACACAACGTCTCCGGGGCAGGTTTAGCCTACCGTCTCGGCGAAAACCAGGATGACACCCACGATATACCTTTTGACGGACGCTCACCGGGGCTGCTCCTGTCGCGGACGCTCGCGGGACGCAGCTGGCGGGTAGAAGTGCGCGCGAACCTGCAGGTTCCGGCCGGCGGGCTTAAACGCTTTTCTTTCGGTATCTGGCTGGGCAGCGACTATACCAGGCCGTCTTTGGGCAGCGCTTCTTCCGTACTGAAGCTGCTGGCCCAGCGCCAGAACGGCCCCTCAGCCGAAGACGATATCTTTACCGTGAGCGCCCCGCCCTTAAAAAATTCTCCGGTAAAAATACCGCTGGCCGCAAAGGCCCTGCGCTTTGAAAAATCCGGCAGTTTTTTTACCATTTCCTATTCGCTGGACAACAAGGAATTCAAACAGGTCCTTAACGCAGAGTCCGCTGAAGCGGCGGCCGCGGCCTCGCAGAAATTCATAATAGGCGGCCTCGCCGAAGGCGACCCGCGCGGCGCCCTGGCGGAATTCACCAGCCTAAAAATAAACAACCAGGAAACGCTGCGTTAGCAACAACCTGGCGCCGGCTGGCGGGCGGACTGCCCCCCGTGCACCTGTTGCGGATGGGGGGCCCCGCTTCGGGGGGAAACCACGCAAGGGTTTCCTCT
>MGVB01000136.1:5665-5994 GCA_001800275.1 Elusimicrobia bacterium RIFOXYA12_FULL_57_11 | reverse complement strand
CCTGATAATTCATGGAATAAGACCCGGTGAAACTGTTTGTCTTTATCGGCCAATTCTTCGGCGATGTGCCAGGCGATGGCCTCGCCTTCCCGGTCGGGGTCGGGGGCCAGATAAATCTGATGTACTTTCTTGGCCGCCTGTTTAAGTTCTTTTAAGACCTTGCCTTTGCCGGAAATGATCTCAAACTCGGGTTTGAAGTTATGGTCTATATCTACCCCCAGGAGATTGGGAGGAAGGTCTTTAATATGCCCCAGCGAAGCCTTAACCTCGAACTCGGGGCCTAAATATTTTTTGATGGTCCGCACCTTGGTCGGAGATTCCACAATGAT
>MGVB01000136.1:0-5573 GCA_001800275.1 Elusimicrobia bacterium RIFOXYA12_FULL_57_11 | reverse complement strand
CAGAAGCGTATATAAAAGTTACAATGAGCCCTGGATAAAGGCGCTGGCGCTGGGGCTGATGGTAGCCCTGGTCGGACTGCTGGCGCAATCGCTGGGGGTCAACTCTTTCATTATCGTGCGTATCATGGAGCCCTTCTGGTTCCTGACGGCCATAATAATGAAACTGCATTTACAAAGCAAGGTTAAGCATGGCAATCAGATCCGGACCGTCTGAACTGTTCCCCGGTTTCCGCGACAGCGCCTATCCGCGGCTCGGGTATATACTGCTTTTCGGGGCCCTGCTGCGGTTATGGTGTTTTAACGCCATGACGGGCTATGACGAATTTATTTACGCGCATCTCGCCAATAATCTTGCGCAGGGCGTACTCCAGGTGGGTGACGCCAGCGGGTATTTCAGTTTTAGATATCTTTTGTATGCGCCTGCCGCTTTTTTTGTCAAGTTGTTCGGGTTGAGCGCGTTTTCCCTGAGCCTTTGGCCCTTCTTATGTTCGATGGGGAATATATGCGCCGCCTTCCTGCTGGGCAGGCTGTTCTTTGGGCCCGGTTCCGCCATTTTATCCGCTTTTCTGTGCGCTTTTTTCCCTTTCAGCGTTACTTACGGTACGATACTTTACCCTGAAGAAATAATTTCTTTTCTTCTCGGCCTCTCGGTATACTTTTATTTCAGGGCCGACAGAACGGAGGAAAGTAATGCGGCCTCCGGATTTTTTGTCCTTTCCGGAATTTTCGCCGCTCTGGCCTATTACACCAGGCTCAATGCGCTCCTTGTGTTCGGGTTCTACGGGGTGTATGCCGCGTTCAGGCCGGCCCGCATGCGTTTTCTTTGGGTCCCGGCCGGGTTCCTGCTGGCGCTGCTCCCGGAAGCGCTCTTTTATTATTTTAAAATCGGCGATCCTTTCTATTCATGGCACAGCCAGCATCAGATGCTGATCTCGTCCGCTGTAAGATTTTCCTCCAGCCTGCGGATCTATCTCGAAGCCATATTCGGCCTGAACATGTATGGTTTAAGTCTTTTTGGTTTTTTTTATCATTTTTTCTCGGCTGCCTTGGTCTATTTTTCCTATCAAAGGAAATTCCGGGATATACTGCCGCTTTTTTTGTGGTTCGCCTGCCTTTTCGCTTATCTCGAGTTCGGGCCGTCCGATATGGGCGCCGGCCGGTATGTGCTGGCGCTCAAGCAACTGCGCTTTCTTTCAATGGTAAGTCTGCCGGTCTGCCTGGTGGTCGCTGTTTTTATTTCCCGCCTTGAGGTTAAAACACGGATAGGCCTGCTGGCTTTCCTCCTGATAAGTTCCGTGGCTGGTGGCTTGAAAATGTCTGAATATTGCGCTGCCCAGGCCGCGCCGCATGAACTGGCTTATGCGTACATGAAAGAAAGCGCTCCCGGGGCCGTGTTCGTGCCAGGTGCGGATTGGACGCAGCGGCTTAATTTTTATTTCAAAACGCCGTTGGCGGCGCCTTATTATCCCAAGACCGGGCAGTATCGCGGCGTAAGGAAACTGGGGGAACTTCCCGGTTCCGGCGCGTTAAAAAACTCCTGGCTGGTGGTGGATACGCGCGAACTTCCAGAGAAAGGCTCAAAACCTGTTGAGAACGCCATAAAAAAAGCCGCGAAAGTTATAAATATAAACGGATTTATCAGGCTTTATTATGTCCACTGACCCCCGCGCCACGAGGACTATATGAGCTATGGCCATATAAGCGTGCTTATCTGCGCCAGGAACAGGGGAGGGGCGGTCGTCCGCTGCCTTGAGAGCCTGCTGCGCCAGGACTATCCGGCCGCCGGGCTAGACATAACGGTGCTGGACGACGCAAGCTCCGACGATACCCCGCTGCGCGTGCGGGAGGCGCTGGACAAGCTTTCCGCGGCGGGGTTTCGCCGCGCGAGGCTTTTTGTAAACGCTGAAAATGCGCAGATAGCCGCGGGAAGGAGCCGTCTGGAAAAAGAGGTTTCGCCTGAGGCGGAGTTCGTCTGCTTTGTTGATGATGACGCCCGGCTGGCCCCAGGAACGCTTTCCGGGCTTGCCGGGTTCCTGCGCGAAAACCCAGGCGCGGGGGCGGCGGGTCCGCGCATAGCCGTAATGGCGGACCCGGGGGTTACTGCGCATAAAGCCAATTTTGTGTCCTGGGCCGGCCGTTACAGCGAGAAGGATTCTTCAACGCCGCTCGACTGCGACTGGCTTAATTCCACGTGCCTGATGGTAAGGGCTGCGGCTTTAAAAAGTTCCGGCGGATTTTATGCCGGCTTTTTTACGGCCCACGAAGAGGTGGACCTCTGCCTCAGGTTTAAGAAAGACGGCTGGAGGGTTGTGTATTTGCCGGGACTCACGGTATTGCATGACATTATCCCCGGCGCTACTAAAAGGGAAAGGCTTTACTATCTCTACAGGAACAAGTTCCTGGTTTTCAGGCGCAATTTCGGCATTCTGAGGTTCACCGCGGCGGCGCTGGCGGCGCTGGTATTCGGGCTGCCTAAATACCTGGCGGAGTCGCTGCGCTCCGGCGGCGGGCGGGCTGAGCTGTTGCTGATATTGCGAGGAGTGCTCCACGGGCTGCTGGGCAGGGAAGGGCGCGCTCCTTAAGCCCGGCAGAAGCCGCTTTTAATGGTTGGGTAAATGGGGCGGCGCGGCAGGCGGGGTCATTGAAGCAGGGTTCGTATTTTTTCGCGGGCTGTGTTTTCTGAAAACAATTCAAGCGCTCTTGCCCGGGCGCATCCGGCCAGCCTTTCCCTTAAAATCCGGTTTGCGGCCAGCTCCAGCATGGCGGTCTCCATTGCCCGGACGTCCCCGCAGGGGACAAGCAGCCCCGTGTCCCCGGCTGTTTCGATATTTCCTCCCAGCGCCGTTGCTATGATGGGGAGGCCGCTCGACATAGCCTCTATAAGGGTGTAGGCCAGGCCTTCCGGGTGTATGGAAGGCATAAGAAAAATGTCCGCGGCGTTATACAAAGGGGGCAGCTTTGTGCGCTGCACTTCACCTAAAAATCTTATGCGGCCTGAAAGCAGAGATTCTCCGGCGGCCCGCTTAAGCCGCGCTTCGTACGGGCCGGCGCCCGCCAGCAGTAAGACGGTCTCCTGCCTTCTTTGAGCAAGGCGTTTAAACGCCTCGATGGCGATATGGAAGCCTTTCGGCCGCCACAAGGACCCGACCGCCAGGAAAACCGTCGTTTCCGCATTAAGCCCCAGTTCAAGCTTGGCCGCGGCCTTTGCCGCGGGGCAGGGGGAGAAGATGTCCGTCTCAACCCAGTTGTGAAGCACGGCTACCTTCTCCTGCGGCAGCCGGTAGTATCTTTTCAGTAATCCGGCGTTGTGCTGTGAGACGGATATTACTTTTTCCGACCGGTGAAGGAAGGGTATTTCGTAGCGGAACATATGCGAGAACAGCCTGGGTATCGTGATCAGAGAAAAATAAGCGAGGGCCCTCGGGCTGTCCACCTCGGAAAACAACTTTTGAAAGTGAACAAGGTGGAAGTTGTGTACAAAAGCCGTTACCGGGATGCCCGCCGCCGCTTTCTCCAGGCCCAGCGCGTAGTAACTTTCCGAAAAAATCCGGTCCGGGCGGCTTTTTTCCAGCACGCCCGAGAAGGCTGTCCGAAGCGCTTCAAACCAGTGTGGAGCAAGGAAATCCCGGATTCCGGCCCGCATCAGCACAAGGTCGTACCCGGTCTCCGCCGCGCCGCGCGGCTGTTCTGGCGCGATTACCGTTACGCGGCACCCGTTCTTTATCAGCAGCCGGATAACCATGCCGGTATGGGTGTGGATGCCTCCCCAGGGGCCCGTGGCCGTAGGTAAACAAGGCGTAATAAGGCAAATATGCTGTTTGTCAGCTCTCATGATTTTTTAAAAATAATGACAGTCTGGAGGCGTAGAATTTTATATCTTCCCACTCGGGAATGAAAATAGATGCGATCCTGGCATTGGAGATTCTGCTGAAAAAATAAAGCATCGCAGAGGCGTTTATGAAGTATGAAATGGACGTCGCTGCCGCCGCGCCGTAGAGGCCGTAAGCAGGGATCAGCAGGACGTTGAGCGTTATGGAGACCGCAAAGGAAAGCGCCGAGGCGGTGGAATTATACTGCGGGAAGCCCCTTGCGGAGATGTCGCTGCCGATAACTTTTGAAAGGCCCAGGCAGACGGTTCCCGGCAGAAGGAAATTCAGGATGCCTGCCGCCGGCAGGAAGCTAGGGCCGAACAACAGGCCTATCAGGGGCTTTGCCGCTGCTCCCAGTGCGGCCGCGGCCAGGAGCGTAAGAAAAAAAACATGCCGGGCCACTTCAGGGGTAAAGTTGTCGGCAGCCGTTCCCCGGGAACCGGTAGTTTTGGCGTACAGTATCTGGGCGGCTGAATTGGCGATATACCATAAAAGTTCCGCAATGCCGACCGCTACGGAAAATATGCCTATATCATAAGGCCGGAGCAATGCGGCGGCGATAAGCATGTCCGCCCTGTAATTCAGGAACTGGGCGGCGGTGCCTATATGCTGCCGGAGTCCGAAACCGAGCATTTGTCTGAAAACCGGCCACTGCCAGGAGATGCCGGAAAAGATGCCGTGGCGCCTGAGCGTGTAAAGGCCGAAAAAAATAGCCGCCGAGAGCGCCGCTGCCTGCGCCAGCAGCGCTTTTAATACGCTGAGCGACGATAAAAAATAGAAACCGGCCGCGATAAGCAGGTAGGATAGGTTGCGGATGGCGTTATAAAGCGAGATGTTCTTTATCTCCCGTGAGGCCAGAAAAAAGTGATAAATATTCTCCGCCAGGAGGAGAAGGGGCACAAGGGGGGCTGCGGCTATTACGCAGGCGGAGTTTTCCCCGCCCAGAAAGCGGGCGCTTATGGCGCCGGAGAAGGACATTATGAGCAGGGTTAAAACCGTGCCGCCGAAAAGAGCGTAAAGCACCGTATTCCCAGTTATTTCAGTTTTCGGAAAAATGTTTTTGTTAAGGAAATACATGCCGGAATAATTCAGCCCCAGGCTGCCAAGGCCGGCTATGATGCTTGGAAACAGGAACACGATAGCGTAGACCCCCTTCCCCTGGGGCCCGAGCCCGCGGGCTATTATTACGCCTGACACCAGGGAAATCCCGAAAATCAGAACGTTGTTCGTTAGCAGAAGAACGGCGTCTTTAAAAAAATCCCCGGGGGCGGCCTGGCGTTCCATTTACGGGAGCAGCCCTTTTTGTGAACCGATCTTGTGCGCCCTTATGAGGTGGAAAATCAATATAAAGGCCAGGTCCGCGCAGGATATTGCCAGGCTGACCGCTATGAACTCCCGCCCGAACCCTGCCAGGATCAGCAGCGGCAGCAGGAAAACATGTGCCTGCGGGTCGGTAAGGTTGTAGTAGATCTTGTAATGCCATTTGCCGGTACTGGGCTCATACGCGGAATTTTGTTTTGAACTCTCCCAAAGCCGGCCGAGCGTCGCCCAGAAATTCTGGCGGATACTTATAACCAGCAGTTTGCAGGCCGTGACCATGGCGCCGTATGCTGCCCAGGAATCCCCGAAGCTTATTCCAAGCGGGATATAGGCTATCAGGTAAAAATTGCCTACAAGTTCTCCCCAGAACTGGCCTGCGGGAGA
>MGVB01000135.1 GCA_001800275.1 Elusimicrobia bacterium RIFOXYA12_FULL_57_11 | reverse complement strand
TTTTCTGCTCGCTGGTAATCCCCTGCTACAACGAGGAGGGGAACCTTGTGCCGCTGGCCGAGGATTTTGCGGCCGCGCTGGAAGTCCGCCGCGGCGCCGGGGACTTCGAGCTGATACTGGTGGACAATGGTTCCGCCGATGGTTCCGCCGCCGTGCTGCGCGCGCTGGCGCAGCGGTTTACCTTTGTGCGCACGGTAACCGTGACGGAAAACCGCGGCTACGGCCACGGTATAACGCGGGGGCTCGCGGCGGCGCGCGGCCTGTATGCCGGCTGGGCGCATGGCGACATGCAGTATGCCCCGGCCGAGATCCTGGCGGCGGTGGAGAAACTGCGTTCTGCCGGAGGAAAAAAAATATTCCTGAAAGGTTCCAGGAGCGCCAGGCCCGGCGCCGACGCTTTTTTTACGGCCGGAATGGCGGCTTTCGCCTCGCTGCTTTTCGGCGGGGTTTTCCGGGATATAAACGGCCAACCCACACTTTTCCACCGCTGCCTGCTTGAGCACTGGGCCGGCGCGCCGGCGGATTTCTCCCTGGACCTGTATGCTTATGCCATGGCGAAAAAAACCGGGTTTGCCGTTGTCCGCGTTCCCATGCGTCTGCGCGAAAGGGCGCGCGGGGTTTCCAGCTGGAACCGCGGGTTTGCGGACCGTTTCAGGCTTGCGTGGCGCACTATAAAGACCAGCCTGGCGGTAAGGTGCGGCCCGGGCTTTTAAGGATAGGTCTTAATGCCCAGGAGTATATGGGTCCTTGTGCCCTCGGCATGCGCTCATTATCCTTTTAAAATATAACAGTCGGGTTCCCTGCGCTGGCAGGCGCCCTGAATTGATCTTTGGCGGTTAAAGGACTCTCAACATGTGTAAAAACAAAAAGTTCCGGTTAAACGCGGCCGCGCTGTTGATTTTTTCCCTTACTCCCGTTTTCGCCTTGGCGGGCGCCCAGTGCCCCGGCGCTTCAGTAATTGAAACTCTGCTCGGTGCCGCGAGCTCCGTCAATTTTGTGGAGCTGTCCCCTGCGCCGGCAAATACGCCGGCGGCTATTGCGGAGGCCGTCCAGGACAAAGCCGTTTCCCCCAGGCCCGGCAAGGACCTTCTCCCCGTGATACAGGACCAGGCGCGGATCCGGGCCATACTGAGACTGATAACGGACATCTACAACGGCGTTCATCTGCCCTATTCCCAGGACGGCGCCACTTTTACCAACAGGGAAGGCCGTCTGCCCGTGCAGCCTCTGGGTTTCTATAAAGAATACACGCTGCTTACCGGAACCGCACCTCATACCGTCACCATTGGCGGGATAACCTACCAGGTGGCCCCGGATCTTAGCGCGCGCGGCTCCGAGCGCCTTATAATCGGCGGCGGAGAGAAGATCTACTATACACCTGACCATTACGCGAAGTTCATACAACTGACCATGGTTTATTGACCATGCCGGCGTCCGGGAATGGTGAGCTTTTTCTGGACCTGCGGCAAACAGGCGGGGCGGAGGAAATGGCCAGGCTGTTTCCCCCGCCCGCGTATTTTACGGCCCGCATCGACGGCGCCCTGATATCCGATAAAGCCGCACTGATGAGGGCCCTCGCCGCGGCGTTCAGCTTCCCCGCGTACTTCGGCGGCAATTGGGATGCCCTGCTGGACTGCCTGCGCAGCTTGCCGGAGGAGATTCCGGCCAAGGGATATGTCCTTGCCGTTAAAAATCCGGAACTGCTGCTTGGTTCGGCGCCAGGGGAGCGGGATGTTTTTAACGGTGTTGTAGCTGATGCCCGTTTTTTTTTGGCCGATAACTTTAAGGTGCCATTCACTATTATAATAATATAGAAGATTTCGCATCATCCCTTGCGACTTCCAGAAATTTCTGTTATACTTAAGTATGCTTGTGGGGCCCTCCCTAGGCCCTGACGGTTTTTTTGTCCCGGGTTACCTGAAGATGCTGCCGGGGAGGGGTTATGATGAATGAAAAAGACATGGTTATCCGGGTTAAAATAACCAGGGAAAGGGCGCTGGCTATGCTTGCGTTCCTGTTCCTTGCCTGGCATCCGGGTGTGCTGAATTCGGAAAGTTTGACGCTTACGACCTATTACCCTGCGCCTTACGGGGGATATGTAAGTCTTCTTACTACCGGCCTTACCCTGCTTGCCCGGGACAGCAGCCGGGTTGGCATAGGTACCGGAACTGATCCTCTTAACACCAATCATAAACTCACCGTTTCCGGCGGCGCCATAGGAGGCCGGCACGCGCTGACCCCTGGTTACGCCAGTTTTAGCGAATACGGCACAGGGGATGGCGGCGCGGCCATCTACAACGATAACGCTACCTACAAGTCGTTGATGGTGCTGGGCAACAACTCGGCCGGGACGGGCCTGCGGATTGTCTCTGTTTATGACGACCTCGGGGTGAGCGGGGATGTCCGGTTGGGCGGCGCCATGCGCGCGGTGTGTGAGCTCAGGGCGTATACCAACGCGGCGGTCTCATATTGCGGGGGAAGTCAATCGGCCAGTGCGATGTATACGATAGTTGCTATAGGAGATTCTTTGGGCAGGATCCAGCGCACTACCTTTGACGGCGGCACTAATTACACTTATCCTTTCGTGTATCCTCCGTTGACCAGCGGGATAATGACCTGCTGCAAGAACTCCATATATTAGGCGGTCCGGACGGAGCTTTTATGGTAAAACAGGAACGGGCGGTCAGGGTTGAAGTCGATACGGCGGTTTATCCTGCCGAGGCCGTATACGCCGCCGCGAATACTTTTGCCGGCAAGGCTTTTGTCAGGCTGGGAATAAAAAGAAAGGGGATTTTTGTGGTCGAGTTGGGCGTTAAACCCGGCGTCGGCGCCGCCGGGCTGGAAGGGGAGTTCTATAACGAACTGTTGCACCACGCGCTGCGCCTTAAGGTTTCCGCGCGGCACCACGCCCTGCGGGAAAGGATAGTGGCCCAGGCCCTGGTTTCCGCGCAGCTGCCGCAGGGCGTAAAGCCTGCGGCCGGCAAACAGGAGGCCGTTGATGCCGGCCTTGAAAAAGAAATTGAAAAGCTGTTAAAGGAAGCGGAGAGCGGCAGTTATAAAACAGACCCCATGGGGATAGCCGTCCCCTGGGAAAAGAAGCATGCCAGGAAACCCGTAAAATGACGCTGTTGTCCTGCTATAAACCGGACAAGACCGGTTTTTTTCGTCATCGGCGGCTTGCCGGCGGATATCTTGTCACTGGCGATACCGGGAATTTCGACTTCCTGACGGACAGGGAGTTTAAAGATTTCCTGTCCGGGTGTGTGAAGCCGGGCAGTGCCGTTCACGCCAGGCTGCGTGACGCCGGTTTCCTGGGAGGGGGCGCGGACGTCACGGCCCTTGCCGCCAAATGGCGCCGCAAAAATTCTTTCCTTTTTGGCGGACCGTCTTTGCATATCGTGGTTCTCACCAGGCGCTGCAACCATGCGTGCTCCTATTGCCAATCCGGTTCTTCAGCCTCCAGATCCGGCAAAGCCGATATGACCAGGCCTGTGGCGGACAGGGTCCTGGATACGATATTCAGTTCCCCGGCGCCGGCGCTGACCGTGGAGTTCCAGGGCGGGGAGCCTGCCCTTAACTGGCCGGTGCTCTCCTACATGGTTGCGGCCATAGAGAACAGGGCTGCAAAATCCGGGAAAAAAGTGATAATAAGCCTTGTGTCCAACCTCTCCGTCATGACGGAGGCGAGGCTGGATTTCCTGCTTAAGCGTAATGTCAGGATCTGTACTTCGCTGGACGGGCCGCAGGCGCTGCACAACGCCAACAGGCCGTTCCCGGGCGGCAACAGCCATGCCATGGCGGTAAAATGGCTTAAGGCTATAAAGAAAAGAACGCGGGGCGGCGCCCATGGGGACGCCCTGGTTACTGTTACCAGGGCCGCGCTCTCCAGGTGGAAGGAGATGGTTGACGAATACGTCAAGCTGGGGACTACGGGCATATTTATAAGGTTCCTGAATCCTTTCGGCGCGGCAAAGCGTGTCTGGGCTTCCATCGGTTACTCTGCCGCAGAGTACGTGGCTTTTTACGGCAAGGCTTTGGACTATATAGTGGAACTCAATCTCTCAGGCAAGAGTTCCATTATGGAGCATTCCGCCAGGATACTTCTGACGAAAATATTAACGCAGGGCGACCCCAACTTCCTGGACCTGCGTTCCCCTTGCGGCGCCGGCATAGGCCAGATGGCTTACGATTATGACGGCAGCGTGTTTACCTGTGACGAGGGCCGCATGCTGGCGGCTATGGGCGACGAAGCCTTCCGTATCGGCGCGGCCGGCCCCGGCAAGTACGGCGGCATAATGGCGAACCCGGCGCTCAAGAGCGTGGTGACGGCGTCCGTTACGGATATACAGGTGTCCTGCGCTTCCTGCGCGTATAAGCCTTACTGCGGTGTCTGCCCGGTGTATAACTACGCTGAGCACGGGGACCTGTTCATGCATCAGCCGGGTTACCGGTGCGCCGTGTATATGGGGATGTTCGACCATGTTTTTAAGCTCCTCAGGAATAAAAAAGTACGCGGCTTGTTCGAAAAATGGGCAAACAGCAAACCTGCATAACCGGGGGAAATATATGGCTTCCAAAAACAATAAAAAAAATACCGACCTGTCCCGCTTCCTTACCAGCGAAGAGGGAAAGATCGTTAAAGGCGACGTGGTAAAGATAGCCGCGGTACTGGGGATAGTTGCCGGCGCTGTGCAGCAGGCTGAAGCCGCCTCCGGCAGCCACGATAATTATTTCCATAACGCAGGCTCCGCCGGTACATACCATAATTCCCACGGCAGTCACGCCAGCCACGGTTCCCACGGCAGCCATGGGCAGTGGTAAGCGGCGGGCGGGCGCCGGCCTTGCCGGAGCGGGTTGTCCAGTAACCGGAGATTTTTACAATGATAAATAAAAACAAAGTGATAATCGCGCTGGTCGTTCTGATGAGCGCCATGCTTGTTATGCGCTGGAGCGGTAAAAAAAGGGCGTGGCAGGAACAGCGGGCTGCCGCAAACGTTCTTCCCGGGGTTGCGGAGGTCGTAAATCGCGCTGACGGGATCGGCGTGCCGCTGCCCAAAGCGGCTGACAATTTCCAGACCATAGTTGAGGGGCCGTCCGCGGCTCAGATGCCGCCGCGGCCAGCCTCGCTCAAAACCATGGCGGAGGCGCCTGAGCCGGATCCGGAGATCACCGGGCCCACAAAGTTGCCTAAGGACAAATGTCTCGCGCTGTATAAAAAACATCCGCGCTCTGTGGCTTTTTACGCCATGCGCCTGGGGACGCCGGAAGTATTCAATTATGCCGTTTGCCATGCCATTGCCGATGCCGACGAATCTTATTGCGGTTTTACGGGTGACGAGTCATGCCGCAGGTCCGTCCTGAATTATAAGATGCTCTACTCGGCCGCGAAAGGGCAGATAGATATGCGCAGTTGTTCGTCTTTCTTCGCCATTAGCGGAGCCGGGCCGAAGGATATGCCGGTTGAAAAATTATGCGGAATAGTGGGGAAGGTGCTGTCCGGGCAAATGGCCCCGCCGGAGCAATTTGCCGGGAATCTGCGCTTCATGTCGGGCGATCAGGCTTCCTGTTCCGGGCTTAGCTCCTATCCCAAAAAAGATTGTACGCTGCTCGCCGATATGATGGCCGGGATCAAAAAAGGGGCCAGCCGTATGTGGCTGTATGATGCGCTCACCGGGAAGGGCTGCGCTAAAGCGGATGGGGACCTTGTGTCCCTTTACTGCTCCAACGGCCTAAATCCCGGCGAGCGTAAACCGGTTAAGCGTGATGCCGCGGCCCCCGGTCCCGGGGGGAAAGGGTTCCTGGTCCCGCCCAAATCCCAGCCCTCTGGTGAATAGCCTGGATGCGGCCACTTTCATAATTACGCGCCGGTGCGCCGCAAACTGCCCTGGCTGCCCTGTTGAGAAAAAACGCCGTGATATGCCGGCTCCGGTCTTTGAGAAAGCCGCGGCTTCGCTGCTGGGGCGGTGGGCGGGTATCCGCCGGGTTAAATTCATAGGGGGCGAGCCGCTTCTGCGCTTTGCCCTTGTAAAGCGCGGGATAATATTTATAAATTCGCTGGGGTTTTCCCCGGTGTTCGAGGTAGGAACTAACGGCCTGCTTATGGACTCCGCGAAGGCGGCGTTCTTCCGTGGCCGCCCCGGCGTACAGCTGAACGTCAACGCGGCCTTTGGCGTCAGGAAAATATTCAGCGGCCTGCCGAACGTTATGTGGAATCTGTGCATCAGCCCCGGCCAGCAGGGTGCGGCCGTGGCGCTGCTGGGGCGCATTGCCGCCCTCTCAAAGAAAACGCGGCACCGCGTTAACCTGCTGCCCGCGTATTATTGCGACTGGACACCTGCTCAATTGAACCGGCTTAAGGGAACAGCGCGGGAATTGAGGGCGTTTATCGGCCGGAATAATCTGCTCCTTGAGAATACTGTCCGCACGGGTTCCGTTCCGCTTTTCAACGACGGGCCGGCGGTGGACGTGGATGGCAGGGTCTATCGCTCAAATCTTTGTCTTGCCGCCATGTCTCAACGGTTGCGTGAAAAGCTGCT
>MGVB01000134.1:196-6588 GCA_001800275.1 Elusimicrobia bacterium RIFOXYA12_FULL_57_11 | reverse complement strand
GCAAAAAGCCGCGCCGCCTTCGGAGCCGATGGTCAACGAGTTCGTAAAGAACATGGACCCCGAAGAATCCAAACTGGTAAAAGAGCTCATCCTGCGGCCCGGCGCGGATTACAAGGTGGAAAAAGGCTGCCCCTCCTGCCGCAACACCGGCTATTCGGGCCGCATGGGAATTTTTGAACTGATGCTGATGAACGAGGAAATACGCAAGCACATACTGGACCATGCCCCGACGGACGTAATAAAACGGACCGCTATTAAAACTGGCAAGATGCGTACCCTCCTGATGGATGGCATAGCCAAAGCCCGCGCCGGCTCCACCACGCTTTCTGAGATAATCCGCGTAACGGCAACGATGGTATAAACCGCATCTAGCGGCTATAACTCCGGAAAGCCGGCCGCCCTGGCCGCCAGGCTGTTCCCCATGAAAACAATAATTGTAAAATTCGGCGGAAGTTCGCTTGCCGATCCTGGAAAAATACGCCGGGCCGCGGCGATCATCCTGACCCAAAGGCGGCGCGGCCTGCACCCGGTAGTGGTAGTCTCGGCCCCCGCCAATGCCACCGACGAACTACTGGCACTGGCCGCCCGCGCCGGCGGCAAAAAAAGGTCCGCCCGGGAAACCGACGCCTTGCTTGCGGCGGGGGAACAGTTCAGCGCGGCGCTTATGGCGATGGCGCTCGAGGGAGCAGGCGCCGCGGCCGTATCGTTAACAGGCGCCCAGGCGGGCATAACAACAAACTCCCGCTATGGCGATGCCGGCATAAAGCGGGTAAACCCTGCAAGGCTGAAAAAAGAACTTAAATCCGGAAAAATACCCGTGGTAGCGGGTTTCCAGGGCATTAACGCCGCGGGAGATATAACTACGCTCGGCCGTGGAGGGTCAGACCTTACCGCCGTAGCGCTGGCCAGAGCCATAAATGCCTCAGTGTGCGATTTCCTTACCGACGTGAAGGGCATCTACACCGCTCATCCGGCCCTGGTCCCCGACGCGCGGAAAATACACAAGATTTCATACGCGGAAGTAATAACCCTGGCACACAGCGGTACCGAGGTCCGGCAGTTACGGGCCGTGCGTTACGCCGCAGCCCACAACATCACCCTGCAGCTCCGGTCCTCGTTCCATTCGGAGGCCGGCACACTTATAACCGCGGCGGGCGGAACTGCCGGCGTAACATGCCTCTCAATACAAACAAAAGGCCAAACGGCCCGCGTTGCGCTTATAGGCAGGGAGCTTGGAGCCTCCGAGAAACAGAAAGCGCTGACCGCCGCCAGGAATGCCGGGATCCCGGCCAGGGCCGAAAAAGCGGGCCGCGGCTGCATAACCCTGGCCGTCCCGGCTGCGCAGGGAGAAACACTCCTTAAAACCCTGCACGCCGTTTTCATTTAAAATCACCGCGCGCATCAATACCGCGGGCAGCACCCATCCCTCCTGTCACACGCCGAATTTTAACTACCTGGCAGCTTTTTTGTATTATAGTTAACTAGGAAAGCAGGTTTCGCCCGGGATATTCGCATTTTCCCGGAACCGTTTTAAGGAGTCTATTCCCATGGATTATTTAATAACCGAGCAGCAGACCATGATACGCGACCTTGCCCGAAAAATCGCGGATGAAAAGATAAAGCCGGTAGCCGCTCATTACGATGAAACGGAAGAATTCGCCTGGCCTATAATGAAAATACTGGCGGACAGTGACCTGTTCGGGGTTTACATACCCGAAAAGTACGGCGGCCTGGGAGGGGGAATACTGGACATGTGCCTGGTTACGGAAGAGCTCTCCAGGGCCTGCGGCGGCATAGCGTTGGGCTACGCCGGCACAGGGCTGGGAACGCTGCCCATACTTTTGCATGGCTCAGAGGAACAGAAGCAAAAATATCTGCCCGACATCGCCAAAGGCAAGCGCCTGGCCGCGTTCTGCCTGACGGAAGCGGAAGCCGGGTCCGACGCTGGGTCCATAAAGACCACAGCGCGCAAGGAAGGGGACAAATACATTCTTAACGGCACCAAGCAGTGGATCACCAACGCCGGCGAGGCCGAAATTTACACCGTAGTAGCTATCACCGACAAAGCAAAAGGGATAAGGGGCGCCAGCGCCTTTATAGTGGAAAAAGGCACGCCGGGCATGGAGTTCGGCAAAAAAGAGAAAAAAATGGGCATCCGGGCCTCAGCCACCCGCGAAGTTATATTCAACAATTGCGAGATACCCGCGGCAAACCTCATCTCCAAAGAGGGGATGGGTTTTATAGTAGCCCTTAAAACCCTGGACACCTCCCGCCCCGGGGTTGCGGCCCAGGCGGTAGGCATAGCGCAGGGCGCGCTGGATTGCGCCTTGGAATACTCCAGGACCCGCGTACAGTTCGGGCAGCCGATCTCAAGTTTCCAGGCCATACAACACATGCTGGCCGACATGGGCACTCAGCTCGAAGCTGCCCGCGCGCTCACCTACGCCACGGCCCGCATGTCGGACTCCGGGGCGAAAGCCATGTCCAAAGATTCCGCCATGGCGAAACTGTTCGCCAGCGACATGGCCATGAAAGTCACCACCGACGCGGTGCAGATACTCGCCGGCTACGGTTATATGCGCGACTACCCGGTGGAGAAATACATGCGCGACGCCAAGATAACCCAGATCTACGAAGGCACCAACCAGATACAGCGCAATGTAATAGCCGCCAACATGATCAAGGAGAAGATCAAGAAGTAACGAATAGATTGCGACGGATTTCCGGGAGGGGTTGGCGGGGGTGTGCCCCTGAGCACCCGTTGCGGAAAGGGGGCCCCGCCACAATTTCCCAAGGCGGGGGGAAACCACGCAAGGGTTTCCTCTGCCCGGGTGCGCAGGGGAACATCCCCGACAGACCCTACCGGACATCTCGAAGTCAGTTAAAATCCTCCCGGGCAATCCACAAGACACAAACACCATGAACATAATCGTCTGCATCAAGCAGGTCCCCAATACAACCGACGTCAGAATAGACCCGGTAACCAACACCCTTATCCGCGACGGCGTGGAAAGCGTTATCAACCCTTTCGATGCCTACGCCATAGAAGAAGCCGTCCGCATTAAAGAGCGTTGCGGCGGCAAAGTGACAGCCCTTACCATGGGCCCGCCCCAGGCCGAAAACGCGCTTCGGGAGGCCATATCGCTCGGCTGCGACGAAGCTATACTAGTGAGCGATAGAAAATTCGCCGGCTCCGACACCTGGGCCACAAGCTATACATTGTCAGCCGCGATAAGGAAAATAGGCGATTTCGACATAATACTCTGCGGTAAACAGGCCTCGGACGGCGACACCGCCCAGGTGGGCCCCGGAATCTCCGCGCACCTTGATATCCCGCAGGTCACCTATGTCAAGAAGATAGAGGAAATTTCAGATAAACTGGCTAAAGTGGAACGCATGACGGAAGAGGGCTATGACATAGTGCAAACACCGCTCCCGTGCCTGCTTACCGTGGTGAAGGAAATAAACACCCCGCGCATGCCGTCGCTGAAAGGGATGATGCGGGCAAAATCCGCCAAACCTCTGAAGTGGACCGCCGACGACATAGAAGCGGCCCCCGCGGCGCTCGGGCTTGACGGCTCGCCAACACGCGTAGTCAAGATCTTCACCCCGCAGCAGCGCAAAGGCGGGGAAATGATGTCCGGCAGCACAGAGGATGTAGCAAGGGAACTTACCGAGCTCCTGAAAGACATGGTGATATAACATGGCCTCGATCACCATATTACTGGAGAAGTGCACAGGCTGCACCCTCTGCATTAAAGCCTGCCCGTTCGGCGCCATCCACATGGCCAACCGGAAAGCCGTAATCGATATGGCTAAATGCACCCTCTGCGGAGCCTGCGTGACGGCCTGCAAGTTCGGTGCTATAGAACTTAAGCAGGACGCCGGCGCAAAAAAAGACCTTTCCTCGTATAAAGACGTCTGGGTTTTCTGTGAACAGAAGAAGGGCTTCATTCAATCCATATCTTTTGAACTCCTGGGAGAAGGCCGCAAACTGGCGGATAAACTGGGGGTAAAGCTCTGCGCAGTCATCCTGGGGGACGGGCTTGAGTCAAAGATGGACGAGCTGTCCTGGCACGGCGCCGATAAAATTTATCTTGTAGACCACCCGGCGCTAAAATCATACCAGGACGACCCCTATACCGAAGTACTGGTCAAGCTGGCGCAGGAATACCAGCCGGAAATCATACTTTGCGGCGCCACCACCATAGGCAGGAGCCTGGTATCGCGCGTGGCCATAAAGATAAACGCCGGCCTTACCGCTGACTGCACTGAACTGGACATAGACCTTAAAGAACGCCTGCTCCTTCAGACCCGCCCGGCTTTCGGCGGCAATATCATGGCCACCATCATAACACCCAACCACCGGCCCCAGATGGCTACGGTCCGCCACAAAGTGATGAAAGAAGCCGCGCTGAACAAGGCACACAAGGCCGAAGTCATAAGCAAAAGATACCCCGAAGAAGTTTTCACTTCACGCACCAGGCTGCTGGACATAGTTGCGGAAATAGGCGAGACGGTAAACCTTTCGGAAGCCGACATAATAGTGGCCGGCGGCCGCGGCCTGGGCGGGAAACAGGGCTTTGCCATACTGGGAGAGCTCGCCAAAGTGCTGGGCGGCGCGGTAGGCGCGGCAAGGAGCGCCGTGGACGCCGACTGGATACCCTATTCACACCAGGTCGGGCAGACAGGCAAGACGGTATGCCCGAAACTCTACATCGCCTGCGGAATCTCCGGCCAGATCCAGCACCTTATAGGCATGCAGTCGTCTAAGGTAATAGTAGCTATCAATAAAGATCCGGAAGCTCCTATCTTCAAAGTAGCCACCTACGGAATAGTCGGGGACGTCTTCGACATTGTCCCGGCGCTGACCAGGGAATTCGGACGGCTGTTAAAAAAATAACCCGCCAGTGAAAAAGCATCGCGGCGAACCCTGCCCCGGCATACCGATTGACTTGGGTTGGGGAAAGCTATAGAATTGACACATGGCGAAAATCATACGCGTTATAGTCGCATTTTCCTGGCTTGTAACCACCGGGTTCGTGGTATTTTTAACATACTCCACATTACAGACTGAACCCAACCCGCAGGCTCTTTGGGGCTGGCTGGTGATGTGCGCATTAACCTTTATTTCCGCCACCTTCCTGGCCTACACAACCATTTTCGGCGGTTCTCATGGCGCTCACCAGGAAGAAGATTAACCTGAGCCTTCCCTGCTTCTTATTTAACGATGTCATTTGACCTGGCGATCCTGGGGGGAAAAGTCATAACGGGCGGAAAAGCCGCCTTACGTGACGTTTTTATCCGCAAAGGCCGCATAGCGGCGCTACTGCCGGCGGCAAAACAGCCCGCCGCGGCGCGCCGCACCATAGACGCCAGAGGACTGCTGGTCCTTCCCGGCGTAATAGACGCCCACGCCCACTTCCGGCTGCGCCTGGGCCCGGGGAAATACACCGCCGACGATTTCACCTCAGGTTCCGCCGCAGCGGCCTGCGGCGGCGTCACCACCTTTATAGACTATACCGGGCAGGGCCCCGGCGAAAGCCCGCTAAAGGGACTTAAAGACCGCATCAGAGAAGCGGCGGGCCGCACCTACACCGATTTCGCCTTTCACTGCATGCTGACCGGCTGGACCAGGATAAAAGCTCCTGCCGCGCAGATGGCGGCGGCCATCAAGGCCGGCGCTCCTACATTCAAAATATTCACAGCTTACGGCGCGCGCGGGCTTATGTCCGGAGACGTAGAAATTTTTTCCGCGCTGGAAACGGCGCAAAAGCTGGGCGCGCTTATTTGCGTACACGCCGAGAACGGGCCGGTAATAGACCTGCTGTCGGAAAGATACGCCGCGCTTAAAAACATCAAGGCGCTGTCTTTGTCGCGGCCCCCGTTCACCGAGGCGGAGCCGGCGTCCCGCGTTACGGTTTTTGCCGCGGCGTCCGGCGCGCCGGTGTATTTCGTGCATCTTTCCACCGCGGGCGGCGCCGCTATAGTGGCGGCCGCCCGGGCTTCGGGGCTTAAAGTCATGGGCGAGACCTGCCCGCAGTATCTCGCGCTGAACGCAAGCCGCCTTGCGGGCAAAGACGGCCATCAGTATTCCTGCTGTCCGCCGCTCAGGACGGGGGAGGATAATGCCGCCCTGTGGGCCGCGCTGGCCGGCGGGGAACTGCAGGTTATTGCCACCGACAACTGTTCATTTTCCCGCGCGCAGAAGAACGCCTGGAACAAAGACATAAGGAAGCTTCCTATGGGCCTGCCCGGCGCGCAGACTTTGCTGGCCGCGGCCTACACTTACGGCGTGAAGGCGGGCATGCTCACCGTTGAGCGGCTGGTAGAGCTGCTATGCGAAAACCCCGCCCGCATAATGGGGCTGGCGCAACACAAAGGCTTCATCC
>MGVB01000134.1:0-162 GCA_001800275.1 Elusimicrobia bacterium RIFOXYA12_FULL_57_11 | reverse complement strand
CCCAAAAACCTCCACCACGGTGGACTGCCGCAAACTGCAGCACAACACCGATTTCTCACCCTGGCAGGGCGCCAGGCTCTACGGCTTTCCCAAATACACAATCCTGCGCGGCCAGGTGATCGCCGAAGCCGGCCAACTTACAGCCCCCAGGCAATTCACCGG
>MGVB01000133.1 GCA_001800275.1 Elusimicrobia bacterium RIFOXYA12_FULL_57_11 | reverse complement strand
CCGTTACAGTGGCCGGTTCGCACGGTAAAACCACGGTAACTTCCATGACTGCGGCGGCCCTGGAAGCCGCCGGCGCCGACGCTACCTCCGTGGTTGGCGGTATAGTAAAGGGCGCCGGGTCGAACCTCAAGCTTGGCGGCAGTGAATACCTGGTGGCCGAGGCCGACGAATCCGACGGCTCGTTCCTCTGCTTTTCACCGCTGGTCGCCTGCGTTACCAATATAGATTCCGACCATCTTGACCATTACGGCAGCATGGCCAACCTGAAGGCGGCTTTTGCCCGGCACCTGGGGCGCCTGCCTTTTTACGGGACGGCCGTGCTCTGCTCCGACGACGCCGGGATACGGGAAATAATACCGGGCCTGAAGACGCCGTTCCTTACCTGCGGCCTGGGCCGCGGGGCCGACTGGCACGCGCGCGATTGCGTGTTCAATTCCTCCGGCTCGTCCTACGCCGCTTACTTCCGCGGCCGCCGGCGCGGCCGCGTGCGGCTGCGCTGCGGCGGGGAGCATAACGTGCGCAACTCGCTGCTGGGCCTGGCCGCCGGCTGCTACCTGGGCTTTGATTATGAGCGGCTGGCGGCCGGCCTGTGGGATTTTGCCGGAGTCAAGCGCCGCATGGACAGGATAGGGACCATAGGCGGGATAGAATTCGTGGACGACTACGGTCATCATCCTACCGAAGTGCGCGCTACCCTGGCCGCCGCGCGCGGGCTGTTCCCGGGCAGGCGCCTTATGGTTTTGTTCCAGCCGCACCGCTACAGCCGCACCCGCCTGCTTTATAGGGAATTCGGATCCGCTTTCGGGGAGGCGGACAGGGTTTATGTGGCCCCCGTATACGCCGCCGGGGAAAAACCGCTGCCCGGCGTGGATTCCGGGCTTATCCTCAGGCAGCTGCTCAAAAACGGCGCGAAGGCTTCGGGATTCGCCGGCCCGCTGGAAACCATGAAAGACCTGAGGCCCGGTGATGTTTTTCTGACGCTGGGCGCTGGAGACGTGTGGAAGACCGGCGAAGAAATAAAAATGAAGATGGAAACGCTGGGGGGGTAGCTGCGCTGATAACACCTATGCCAAAATACAGCCAGGTTTTTTTAGCGGATAAAGGTATTTGCGCCCGTATAGCCGGGGCTCTTTCAGGCGCCGCTTTCGACAACCTGCTGGAAATAGGCCCCGGCGGCGGGGCGCTTACGCAATTCCTTTTCCCGCAATACGGCGGCTGCATGAAAGCCGTGGAAATAGACGGCGCGCTGGTGCCGGGCCTGCGTGAGAGATTCAAGGGCCTGGAGATCATCAACAAGGATTTTCTGCAGCTTGACCTGGCCCTGGCCGCGGGGCCGGGGCGGACCGCTTTTATAGGCAACCTGCCTTATGATTGCTCCACGCCCATCCTGGATAAAACATTGCTTTTCAGCGGTTTCGCGCTGGGTGTCTTTATGTTCCAGAAAGAGGTGGCCCGCAGGCTAACCGCCGTTCCGGGCGATCACGATTACGGTTACCTTACCCTTATTACCTCCGCCCGGGCGGAAGCCCGGCTGTTTATGGATATAAAGGCCGGTAGCTTTAAACCGGTGCCTGCTGTGGATTCCAGCGTGCTTATATTGCGCCCCCGGCTGTTTTTCAGTGTTCCCGGGCGGGAAGAGGCGTTCCGGAAACTGCTGAAAAAAGCGTTCATGCACCGGCGCAAGACCCTGATAAATTCCCTGGCGCTGGCCGGCCTGGACAAGGCCGCGGCCGCCGCGGCGGTGGCGCGCGCCGGGCTTAAACCCACCGTCAGGGCTCAGGAAATTTCGCTGCCCGTATTCGCGCAGTTGGCGGAATTCCTGCAGCCGGAAATAATATAAAAATAGTACAATAAACCCGTGCCGCGGCATTGCCGGGCGTATTCTTGTGTTTTTGGAATGGAGATCCGTTATGAACATTCACGCCAAGCGCATTAAAGACCTGCAGTATGTGCTCAGGCAGAACCGCCTGGACGCGCTTGTTATAGGGCGTACGCTTGAAATAGGGTTCCTGACCGGTTTTCACCTGGACGGTTGCACCATGCTGGTTACGCGTTCGGCCGCCTGGGTTTTCATGCCTAAAATGCTGCTCGAGCATTTCCGCTCAAGGGTGGCTTTTGTAAATGCCGTCGCCCCCGAGGGCACCCCCGAAGCGGCGGCGCTGGCCCGTATCAAGGAATTGAAGCTGAAACGCGCCGCTTTCGAGCCAGAGGCGGAAACTTACAAGCGCGGTACCGCCTGGCGCAAAGCCGGCCTGCTGGAAAAAGACGGCCTTACCGGTGCCCTGCGGGCGGTAAAAGAGGGCGCCGAAGTGGAGGCGCTGCGCAAATCCTGCAGGATAGCCGCGCGGGCTTTCGGCATTGTAAAACCGCGCATAAAGACAGGCCGCACCGAACTGTCGGTTTATCGGGAACTTGAGGACACCATGCAGGCCATGGGAGCCAAGGGTAATTCTTTCAGCCTGATAGTGGGGTTTGGCCCGAATTCCGCCATGCCGCACCACGAAACTTCCGAGAGGAAGCTTAAGAACAACGAGGCGGTGCTGCTGGACTACGGCTGCGTTTATGATAACTACTGCTCGGATATAACGCGCACCTATTTCCACGGCAAACCTTCAGATGAGTTCAAGAAAGTCTATTCCATCGTTGCGGCCGCGCAGAAAGCGGGCCTTGCCGCGGTGAAGGCCGGCGTTAAGGCCCGTTCCGTGGACGCCGCCTGCCGCAATCATATTTCCGACGCGGGCTACGGCCAGTATTTTATACACGGCACCGGGCATGGTATAGGCCTGGAGATACATGAATTCCCCAGGCTTAACACTACCTTCGACGCCGTGCTGCGCCCCGGCATGGCCGTTACCGTGGAGCCGGGCATCTATCTGCACGGGAAATTCGGCGTGCGCATAGAGGATTCCGTGCTTGTTACCAGGACGGGGTGTGATATACTTACCAGGACGGCTTAAGAGAAACAGGGAGGAAAAATGCTCGTATTCGTGATAGTACTTTTGGGTTTAGGCGCGTGGATGGTGATAATCTTTAACGGTCTGGTTACGCTGCGCAACCGGGTGGCCAACGCGTTCCGCCAGATAGACGTTCAGCTTAAAAGACGGCATGACCTGATTCCCAACCTCATAGAATCTGTCAAGGGTGAGATGAAATTTGAAAAAGAGACCCTTGAGCGGGTTATCCTGGCCCGCGGCGCCGCCGTTTCGGCCGGCCAGGGCGGGAATATGAACGAAGTGCTGGCTAAGGAAGGAATGCTTACCCAGGCCCTCGGCAAGCTGATGGCCCTCTCGGAGAACTACCCCAACCTGAAGGCCAACGAAGCGGTAAGGACGCTGATGGAGGAGCTGACGCACACCGAGAACCAGATAGGCTTCTCGCGCCAGCTGTATAACGACGAGGCCACAAAATTCAACACCAAGCAGCAGGTGTTCCCCACAAACCTCTTCTCCGCCATGCTCGGTTTCAGCGCTTCCGACCTCTGGGAACTTCCGGCCGACTCTCCCGACAGGGAAACCCCGAAGGTGAACCTGGCGATCTGACGGTAAGGGCCGGAAATCGGGGATAGACAGCCGGGAACCGGAAAAATGAATTCCGCTGTCGCCCGCTTTCGGTCCCGGGTTCCCGGCTTCCGGTTTTTTTTGATGAATATTTACGAACAGCAGGCTTCTAACCGGCGTATGACGGCGATGGTAATGGCCGCGTTCGTGGCGTTTTTCCTTGTTATCGGCCTCGGGTTCGATTTCTTTTATCTCAGCTTCAACCCTGGCGCCGAGCCCCAGCTTAAATGGAACACCGCCGGGGGCTATTACGAGGCGCAGAAAGCTTCGCAAGCGTCCAATATCCCGTTCGGTACTATAATTTCGCTGCTGGCGGGCCTCGGTATGGCCGCTAACAGCATGTTCAACGGCCCGGCCATGGTGCTGCGCTCTACCATGGCCAGGCGCGCTTCGCAAGGGTCGGACAAGGAAAAACAGTTCCTGAACGTGGTGGCGGAGATGGCTACCGCCGCGGGCCTGCCTGTGCCGGCCGCGTATATAGTGCCCGACCCGGACCTGAACGCTTTTGCCACCGGGATGAATCCCGAGACGTCCGTTATAGCGGTGACGGAAGGCCTGCTGGCGTCATTGAACAGGGCGGAGCTGCAGGCGGTGGTGGCGCACGAGATGAGCCATATCCGCAACTATGACATACGCCTGATGACGGTGATGGCGGCCCTTATCGGCGCGATAAGCCTGCTCAGCGATTTTACCCGGCGCAGCATGCGCTACGGCAGGGGCGCCGGCTCCGCAGCTTCCTCGCGCGGCTCCGGCAAGCGCGGCGGCGCCGCGGTGCTGATCTTTTTCGCCATCTGGGCAGTGCTGATGATACTGGCCCCGCTGCTTTCGCGGCTGATGGCCATGGCGATATCGAGGCAGAGGGAGTTCCTGGCCGACGCCACCGGCGCGGAACTTACGCGCAATCCGGCCGCGCTGATCTCCGCCCTGGAGAAAATACGGCAGGCGATAATGCCTACCAACGCCGTTAATAATGGCGTGGCGCATATGTGCATTGCCGACCCCCGGGGAAGCCTGATAGAGGAAACAATGGGCTTTACGGCGGACCTGCTGGCCACGCACCCGCCCATGGAAAAGCGCATATTGGCGCTGAAAGTGATGGCGTACCAGACCGCGCCTTCGCGGGCGTGAAAAAATTAACGCAATTAATCGGACAGGAGGCACCATGATACTAAGCACCCAGTTCAAAGAAGGCACGATATTTATAAACGAGAACGGCCAGATGGTGGAAGTTCTCACTTTCCAGCATCACCGCAAATCGCAGGCGCGGGCCGTGGTGCGCGTAAAACTGCGCAATGTGGAAACCGGGGCCATTATCGAGACCGCCTACCGCCCCGAGGATAAATTCAAGGACGTAATGACGGAAAAACGTCCCAAGACCTACGTTTATACCGACGGCGGTATGGCCTATTTCATGGACAACGAGAACTACGAGCAGACCGGCCTGCCGGTGGACAAGCTGAAGGCCAGCCTTCCGTTCATGACCGAGAATATGCAGGTGGAAGGCGTATATCTTAACGGGGTTTTCTTCAGCATACAGCTGCCCGCCAACCTGGTAATGGAGATAACTGAGACGGTAGACAGCGTGAAAGGCGACACCGTTTCAAACGTGATGAAGGCCGCCAAGGTCTCCACCGGGCTGGAAATAAAAGTGCCGATGTTCATTAAAGAGGGGGACCGGGTGCGCGTGGATACCCGCACTTTCGAGTACCTGGACCGCTATACGGAGCCAAAAAAATAGCGGGAAGCCGGCGGCCGCACCTCACAACTTATGATTAAAGCCGTAATTTTCGACATAGACAACACCCTGATGGATTTCATGCGCATGAAGCGCGCGGCGGTGGACGCCGCGGTGGACGCCATGATAGACGCCGGCCTGGCCGTCCCGAAACAGGAGATGGTGGAAAAAATCTTCAAGGTTTACTGGGCGGAAGGCATTGAGGATCAGAATATCTTCGATAAAGTCCTCATGAAAGAATTCGGCCAGATAGATTACCGGATACTCGCCGCCGGCATCCTTGGCTACAAGCGGGCCAAGGAGGGGCATATGACCATGTACCCGCACGTGCGCCTGACCCTTACCGATATCCTTAAAAGCGGCGTGCGCATGGGCGTGGTTTCCGACGCCCCGCGGCTGAGCGTGTGGATGCGCATAGTGGGGCTGGGCCTGCATCATTACTTCGAACATGTGGTGACTTTCGATGATACCGGAGAGAAAAAACCTTCGCCTAAACCGTTCAAGAAAGTGCTGGAACTGCTGGGCGTGGCGCCCGGCGAGTCCATAATGGTGGGCGACTGGGCCGAGCGCGACATAAAGGGCGCGAAAGCTTTCGGCATGCAGACCGCCTGGGCTAAATACGGCAACGAGTTCGAAACCAAGGTTTCGGGCGCGGACCATGAACTTGAAGATATCCACGACCTGGTGGCTATAATAAGGGGGATCAATGAAAAAAGCGTTTGAAGTTCTTGCGGTGTGTCTTTTGCTGGCGTCGGGCGCCGCCGCTTTGGAGATAACCGGCACCACGCCCGCGGCTGTAAAAGGACTGGAGAATGGGGATTTCAACCTGTCCGGTATTGTCGTTAAAGATATCGGCTATAAAACCGGCGGGGTCATAATGCCGGTTACCGAGAACAACGGCAAGACCTATGTGGACGTGAAGCTGCTGTCCAAGGACCTTTACGCCAAACTGGAGACCTGTTTCAGGTTTGGCTGCGCCAAGCCTGCGGCTAAGATTCCCGCCCCCGTGCTGAAGCTGGAAGGGCTTCGGCCCCTGCGGTCAAAGACCCGCGTGGCCAACGCCGAAATGTCTTTCGACGGAGAATTGACGGTGGTGCTGGGGGTAATGGCTTCTTTGAAGGAGCCCGGTACTTTCTGGCTAGCGTTCCCCGACTCGGTGGAACTTAAGAGCAAGTCTTTAAAGGCCGAAGTAGAAAAAATAGTGAAAGCGGCCTGGGCCAAAAACAAGAAATAATGCAGACCACCGGGCGGTCAAAGGTTATATTACTGGCAGTACTGCTGTACGCCCTCCCGGGCGCCAGCGCCTACGCCCTTAAAATAGAGCGCCTGGCG
>MGVB01000132.1:5791-12375 GCA_001800275.1 Elusimicrobia bacterium RIFOXYA12_FULL_57_11 | reverse complement strand
CGACCTGTTGGCGCTAGCCCGCGGCGTTGCGGACCGCAGTGCCCGGCGCAAGAAGGAATTAAAATGAAAAAACGTATTTTTATCTCCCAGCTGGTTACGCTGCTGCTGCTTGTTTTTTCCAAACCCGAAAGCTGGGGCCTGTTCCTGGCCGGGCTTTTACTGATGGCCCTGGGTCAACTGGTGCGCCTGGCCGCCAGCGCCGCGATAGTTAAGTCGAAAACCCTTACCACTACCGGCCCCTACGCCGCCGTGCGCAATCCCCTTTACCTGGGGACACTGCTGATGACCGCCGGCCTTCTCACGATGCTGTCCTCCCCCTCGGATCTCCCGCGTACCGCCGTCTTATGGGGTTTTGCGGTGGCCTCGTTCGGGTGGATATACACCGTCACTATCCGCCGGGAAGAAGAGTTCCTGAGCAAGACCTATGGGGAGGAATTCAGGAACTATATAACAGCGGTGCCATGCATCTGCCCCTGCGCCGGCCTGACGGGTTTTTTCGACACGACTGCGTATTCGCGCGAAGTATTCCTCAAAAACAAGGAATGGCGCGGTATCTCCGCGGCCCTGGCGCTGGTGGTTTTTGCCGGGCTGAGGATAAAATTTAAGTATGGCTTTTAAGACCACAAGGGCGGTGCTGCTCCCGGCGTTGCTGTCGGCGTTTGCCGGTGTTTCCGCGCCGCCCGCGGCGGCGGAACAGCTGCTTACGCATCCTTTTTCCACCCTGCCCGTATCCACCTCCGCCGTTGCCTCCGGCGTCATGCAGCGTGGTGAAACTCTCGAGTATGAAATCTACTGGGGCATAATAAACGTCGGCCGCTCTTTTCTCCGCATCGAAAACGTGGTTGACATCGCCTCAAGGCCCGCGTGGCACATCGTTTCCGGAGCAAAATCCTCATCCTTCATCAACAACTTCTACAAAGTGAACGACCGCAACGAATCCTGGATGGACACCGAAACCTATAATTCGTACGGATACTACAAGAAACTGTCCGAGGGTAAGTATTTTTTCAATGAATGGGTGATTTTCGACTTGCCGGGAGCAAAATACTACGGACAGAAGATGAACCGCAAGCGCGAGGTTTCACAGTTCGAAGGCGTGCTGGGCCACCCCGTCAACGACATGCTTTCCGCTATCTTCCGGCTACGGGTAATGAAACTTGAGACTGGCGGCAGCGTTGAAATTGACGTGAACACTAAAAAGAACTGGCGGCTTGTTATAAAAACCGGCAAGAAAGAAAAGATAGAAACGCCTTATGGTAAAAAAAAGTGCCTGCAGGTGGAGCCTATGGCCGGCGAAGAAG
Source organism: Elusimicrobia bacterium RIFOXYA12_FULL_57_11 (assembly GCA_001800275.1). Lineage (GTDB taxonomy): Bacteria > Elusimicrobiota > Elusimicrobia > Elusimicrobiales > UBA9959 > UBA9959. Next base: position 11,074 of record MGVB01000132.1, on the reverse strand, counting down.
GCCTTTTTGTGGCCAAAGCCGGGAAACGCATGCTGGTGTGGATTACGGACGACGAACTTAAACTCCCCATGGTCCTTAAAGCCGAGATCTTCATCGGTTCCATTACAGCAAAACTTGTCAGGCGCGAAATAAGATAGCCATCCAGCGCGCCGGCACCCCTTGCCCGCCTTTTTGTTATAATATTTATATTATGACCAAGGCCGGATTTAAAAAACTTTTGCACGTTATCAACAGGTTCCGCGGCAGGAAAATAGCGGTATTCGGGGACATGATGCTGGACCGCTACGTGAAAGGGTCCGTGAAACGTATTTCGCCGGAAGCGCCGGTCCCCGTAGTGCGGGTAACCTCTGAATCATCGGTCTGCGGCGGTTCCGCCAACGTGGCGGTAAATCTGGCCGCGCTGGGCGCTTCCCCGGTATTGATAGCCGTGGCTGGCCGCGACGCCGCGGCCGAAGAGCTGCGGGTATTGCTTGAGAGATCGGGCGTGGGCGCTGGCTCCCTCATACGGGACGAAAATTTCCTTACCATTGAAAAAACGCGCGTTATAGCGGAACACCAGCAGGTGGTGCGCTTCGACCGGGAAACCCCGGGCCTGATGACGCACTCCTCGAAAAAAGCCGCGCTTGAAGCCCTTGAGACCGCTCTCAAATCAGGTTGCGAAGCCGTAATCCTTTCCGATTACGGCAAGGGACTCCTTGAACCGGCCACCATCCGCGCGGCCATAGCCCTTTCGGCCCGGCGTCATGTGCCGGTTTTTGTGGACCCGAAAGTGGAACATTTTCAGCTTTACCGGGGAGTGTCCTGCATAACCCCAAATACTCTGGAGGCCTTCGGAGGGATGCACCTTCCGCCTAAAGACGGGCAGGCCGCTGCCGCCCGGTTGGGCGCCGCTATCCTGCAGAAACTCGCCTGCGCGACCCTGCTCATAACGCAGGGAGAACATGGCATGACCCTGTTCGTCCGTAAGGGCCGCGACGCCGCTACTACCCACATCCCCACCCGCGCAAGGGAAGTGTTCGACGTTACGGGCGCGGGCGACACAGTGATCTCCACGCTGACCCTCGCCTGGGCTTCCGGCGCTTCCCCCGAAGAAGCCGCCATGGCCGCTAACTTCGCCGCGGGCGTGGTAGTGGGAAAACTGGGAACGGCTTCGGTGAGCGCGCCGGACCTCATTGAAAGCGCTAAATCATGGCTAAAGACTGTTTGATAGTAATACCGGCCCGCTACGGGTCCCGGCGGTTCCCCGGCAAAGTGCTTGCGCCCATAGCGGGCAAGCCGGTACTGCAATGGTGCTGGGAAGCCGCGCTTAAGGCGCGCCTGGGGGACGTACTGATCGCCACAGAACATGTCAAAGTCCTTGCTTTTGCCCGCTCCATAGGCGCGCGCGCGGTGCTGACAAGCCCCCGCTGCCAGTCAGGCACCGACAGGGTATACGAAGCCGCGCGCACGGCCAGGGCCCGGTTTGTTGTAAATTTCCAGGGCGATGAACCCTTCATGTCCCCCGCAACGCTGGCAAAGGCGCTTAAGAAGCTGAAGGTTTCCCCCGATTGCGCCATAGGCACGGCCTGTTCGCGTATAACGGACCGGCGGGACGTTTTAAACGAGAACTGCGTTAAAGTGGCCATGAACCAGGCCGGGCGCGCGCTTTATTTTTCCCGTTGCTCCGTACCTTTCCATCACGCGCTGTCAAATCTTAAAGACGCGCCCTACTACAAGCATTGCGGTTTTTACATCTACCGCCGGGAGGCGCTTGAAAGGTTCGTTAAACTTAAACCCAGCCCGCTTGAAAGGCTGGAGCGCCTTGAACAGCTGCGCGCGCTTGAACACGGCATGGGCATCGCCGTAGCGCAGGTGCCGGCGCCGGGCCCCGCGATAGACGTGCCGGGCGACATTGCGGCCGCTGAACGTTTTCTTAAAGCAGCCAGGCAAAGGACCCGATGACCCGATACATTTTCGTGACCGGCGGCGTAGTAAGTTCCCTGGGCAAGGGAATAACCGCCGCTTCCATAGGGCGCCTGCTTAAAGCGCACGGCCTCTCCGTTACCATAGTAAAGTGCGACCCGTACATAAATGTGGACGCCGGCACCATGACCCCTTTCCAGCACGGGGAAGTATTCGTCACCGAAGACGGGGCCGAGACGGACCTGGACCTGGGCTATTACGAGCGCTTCCTGGGCATCGACACCGCCCGCGCCAACAACATGACCGCCGGGCAGATATATCAGACGGTAATAGCCAGGGAGCGCGAAGGCAACTACCTCGGGCAGACGGTCCAGGTTATCCCGCACATCACCGACGAGATCAAGCGTCGTTTTGTGAAAGCGGCTGAAGGTTTTGACATAGCTATCATCGAAATAGGCGGCACGGTAGGAGACATAGAAAGCCTTCCTTTTCTTGAGGCTGCGCGCCAGATGCGCCCAGACCGCACCCGTAACGACGTGCTTTACCTGCACGTAACCCTGGTGCCCTACCTTACCGCCTCTGATGAGCTTAAAACCAAGCCCACGCAGCATTCCGTGAACAAACTGCGCGAAATAGGCATCGACCCGGATATCATAGTCTGCCGCGCGGAGAAGCCCCTGGCCAGGGACATCAAGAACAAGATAGCCCTGTTCACCAGCGTGCCGAAAGAAGCCGTCATAGACGCGCCCGACTCACCCTCCATTTACGACGTGCCGTTTATCCTCAAAAAACAGGGTCTCGACGAGCAGATAATGATGCTGCTGCGCCTGCGCAGCGACAGGTGGGATTTCGACGAGTGGACGGATTTCGTCCAGCGGCTCAAACGCGCGGAGACCTCCCGCCCGGTGCGCATAGCCATAGCCGGCAAATACACCAAGCTCAAGGACTCGTACAAATCCCTGGTAGAGGCCATACAGCACGGGGCCATAGCCAATGGCGTAAAAGCCGAGCTGGATTATGTAGACGTTGAGGAAAAGGATTTTAAGACACGCCTGGCCAGGGCCAACGGACTGATAGTGCCGGGCGGGTTCGGAGACCGGGGCATAGAGGGCAAGATAGAAGCCATACGGTACGCGCGTGAGAACCGGCTGCCTTTCCTCGGGATCTGCCTTGGCATGCAGTGCGCCACCATAGAATTCGCCCGCAACGTACTGGGCCTGCGCGCCGCGCACTCTTCGGAATTCAACGCCAAAACCCCGCATCCGGTGGTTGACCTGATGCTGGCCCAGAAAGGCGTCAGGGACAAAGGCGGCACCATGCGCCTGGGCGCGTGGCCGTGCCACATCAGGTCCGCAACGCTGGCGCACAAGGTCTACGGCGCCGCGGACATCTCTGAGCGGCATCGCCACCGTTATGAATTCAACGCGAAATACGCCCCCCGGTACGCTAAAAAAGGTTTCATCGTAAGCGGGCTGAACGGAAAGCTGAAACTGCCTGAAATAATAGAAATAAAAGACCATCCCTGGTTCATCGGGGTACAGTTTCATCCGGAATTCAAATCAAGGCCTTTATTGCCCCATCCGCTTTTTTTCAGTTTCGTGGCGGCGGCGGGAACTAACGCTCAACAGCGGGGCTGACGGGCATACCGCCCTGGCATAAGGAGAGAATGTGGCCAGCCAGAAAAAAGTCAGAGTAAATAAAGCGGTATTCGCCAACGACGGACCGCTGGCTTACATAGCCGGTCCCTGCGTAATAGAATCCACGCGCGCCTATGCGGCGGCGGCGGCGGCGCTGAAAAAGATATTCACCTCCCTTAAGACGCCTTTTGTGCTTAAAGCCTCCTTCGACAAAGCGAACCGCACCTCGCACAACTCTTTCCGTGGCATCGGGATGGAAGCCGCGTTGTCCTTCCTGAAAGAGCTGAAAAACCGCCTTGACCTGCCGCTGGTAATAGACGTGCACGACCCGTCGCAGGCCGCGCGCGTGGCGGAAGCGGCCGATATCCTTCAGGTGCCTGCGTTCCTGTGCCGGCAGACGGACCTGTTGTTCGCCTGCGCGGATACCGGGCGGGCCGTGAATGTAAAGAAAGGTCAGTTCCTCTCGCCTTGGGAAGCGGAAAGTATCGTGAAAAAGCTTGAAAGCAGGGGTGCGGCGGGTATCATGCTAACGGAGCGCGGTTCCTCTTTCGGTTACGGGAACCTGGTCGTGGACATGCGCGCCCTTGAGATAATGAAAGGCTTTGGTTACCCGGTGATCTTCGATTGCACTCATTCCGTGCAAAGACCGGGCGCTCCTGGCGGGGTGACGGGCGGGGACAGGAAGTTCGTCTTCCCCCTGGCCAGGGCGGCGGCCGCCATTAAAATAGCGGGCGTGTTTTTTGAGGCACACCCCGATCCGGATAAAGCGCTGTCGGACGGCCCCAATTCACTCAAACTTGATCGCGTAAAAAGCATGGTAAAAACGCTTAACGGCATAGACAGGCTGGCAGCGGACTTTTAGGATAACATATGAAATGTTTGAATTGTTCACAGGAAAACAGACCAACGCTTAAGTTCTGTAAAAAATGCGGAACGGACCTTACCCTGCCGCCGGTTTGGTTCCCGGACTGGAAATGGCACTTAAAAACCCTTTCCTGGATATACCTTACGCTCATAGCGGCTTTCTTTGTGATAAGTTTCGCGCTGAGCAAGCTGCCGCCGCCCTACGACCAGAGGCAGATCCCCCCTGAAATGACCCCCTGGCTGAATCCGCACAAGGTTCCGCCCCAATGACCGCCAAAGACGCCGTAATCCTTAAGGCCGCGCGCGGGGTGATAGCGGCGGAAAGCCAGGCCGTGCGCGGGCTGTTTAAAACGCTCGACGCAGCCTTCGTGAGGGCAGTACGGCTGATAGAGGGCCGCACCGGAAAAACCGTACTGCTGGGCATAGGAAAATCCGGACTTATAGCCCGCAAGATAGCGGCCACCCTGTCTTCAACCGGCACCAGGAGTGTCTACCTGCACCCGGTAGAGTCCCTGCACGGGGATTTGGGAATGATAGCTGCCGACGATGTAGCCATCGCGCTCTCCTATTCAGGAGAAACGGAAGAAACAGCCAAGCTTGTTCCGATACTGAAAAAGCAGGGACTGCCCGTTATCGCCATAACCAACAACACGGCCTCCCGCCTGGCGCGCAGCGCCGATATCGTACTGCGCCTGCGCGTAGCTTCCGAAGCCTGTCCGCACGGGATAGTGCCGACTTCCTCCACTACCGCCATGCTGGCGTTGGGCGACGCCCTGGCCGTCAGCCTTATGGCCATAAACGGTTTCGATAAAAGCCGCTTCGCGCGCCTGCATCCCGGTGGAAACCTGGGGAAACTGCTCAACATTAAAGTCGGGGACCT
>MGVB01000132.1:5015-5770 GCA_001800275.1 Elusimicrobia bacterium RIFOXYA12_FULL_57_11 | reverse complement strand
GGTTTCCGTGGTAGGCCGCGGTGCCAGGCTCACCGGGTACTTTACCGACGGCGACCTCCGCCGCTGCCTGCAGAAAGGCCGCGCGGGGCTGAACACCCCGATCTCCGCGCTGATGACGCGCTCCCCGCTGACCGTCCACCCGGAGACCATGGCCATGGAAGCGGCCCGGATTATAGCGGAAAAACAGATAGATAACCTCCCGGTCACCGACACCCGCACCTGTCGCCCCGTCGGCATAATCGACGAACGCGACCTTCTGAAGGAAGGCCTGCTTTGAAGCGGCTGACCTTCCTCCCCCTTGCGGCGGCGCTCTGCGCCTGCGCACAGCCCTCCGACACCCTGCAGGCGGACAGGGCAAGCCTCATCGAAAACCTGTCCATAGCAGAAACCGGTTCTGGCGCAGCGCGCTGGAGTCTGAAAGCGGCCAGCGCCCGTATGGATGAAAAAAAAGGCCGTATTTTTTTTACCGCCCCGGCCGTGAAATTTTTTGACGGGAACAAACTTTCCTCGGAAATAACCTCCCTGCAGGGCGAGATGTTCATGTACAAAAAGGAAGCTGAGCTTACGGGCGACGTGCGCGTTAACGCGGTAAAGGACGGCATGCGCCTGGCAACTGCGCGCCTTTTCTACAGTTCGGCCAGGAATAAGATCTGGACGCCGGAGCCTGTTATCATTCACAAAGGGAAAACCAAAATAACCGGCCGCGGGTTTACCGCCAACCCGGACCTCTCGGAAATAGAGATCACGCAGCAGGA
>MGVB01000132.1:0-4980 GCA_001800275.1 Elusimicrobia bacterium RIFOXYA12_FULL_57_11 | reverse complement strand
GACACTGCTGCTGGCGTTATCCCTGCCCGGGGTTTGCCGCGCCCAGAAAGATCCGGATTTCATGATGGGCTCCGTAGTAAAAAGCGACAAGTGGAAAATGGACAGGACCAATGACATTGAGACGTTTACGGGCAACGTTTCCTTCCGCAACCCCCGCTACACCCTTAAAGCCGACAATGCCGTTTACGACCGCGGCCGCAGCGCCTGGGACCTGAACGGGTCCGTATATGCGCTGCGGCTTTTAGCGGACTTATCCCAGGTGGAAATGAGTTCCACCCGGGCCCGTTATCTGGAAGCCGTAGAAGAGGTCTACCTGGAACGCGGCGCCCAGCAGATACGGATGAAATACCGCGGCGCGGACGGCAGGGTTCTCAACGGCCTGTCCGACAGGGCAAAAGCCGAGAATAAGACCGGCCTGATGTACTTTACCGGCTTTTTTTCCCTGGCCACGGAGAACCTGGAGCTTTTCTCCGAACAGGGCCAATACGACAACAGGCAGAATACTTTTCTCCTGTACAACTCTACCGACTTGGCGGCGGCCCCCCCTGGCACGTCCCCTTTAGCCGTAGGCAAACGGGAAGGTTATGACTTCGCTATCGCCGCCGAGAGCATTAAATTCTTCAGGGACAGCCGGGATATAAAGTTCTATAATAGGGTGGCCGGCTGGACAAAAGACCCCCTTCCGGCGGCGGACAGCGGCGGCATGAAAAAACTTTAGCCCCGGGCCGGCACTTTGTACTGCGCGTTATGAGACTTGAATCAGACCTGCTTGAAAAATCATTCAGCCGGCGGCCGGTGGTAAACGGCATCTCCCTGTATATAAATTCCGGGGAAGTTTGCGGCCTGCTGGGCCCGAACGGCGCCGGAAAAACAACCACCTTTCATATGATGGTGGGCTTCCTGTCCCCGGACTCGGGCCGCGTGTTGATTGACGGACGCGACGCCACCCAAGAACCAATGTACCAGCGGGCCCGCAATGGTATCGGCTACCTGGCGCAGGAGCCTACGGTTTTTCGGGGGCTTACGGTAGCGCAGAACCTTGAGGCCATACTTGAACGCACGGTTAAGGACAGGAAAGTTATAACCGCAAGGGTCGACTCCCTCCTGGGAGAATTCGGCCTGCTGCCCCTCCGGGAACAGAAAGCGTGGTCTTTATCAGGAGGCGAGAAACGCCGGCTTGAAGTGGCCCGCGTGATGATAAACGACCCGAAGATCATACTGCTCGACGAGCCTTTTGTGGGCATTGACCCGATTACGGTCAGCGAGCTTAAAAAGATAATCCTTCACCTTAAGGCCAAGGGCATCGGTGTGCTCATAACGGACCACAATGTGCGAGAGACGCTTTCAATTACCGACCGTTCCTACCTGATATACAAAGGCCAGATCCTGATAGAAGGCGACGCCAACACCCTTCTTAATGACCCCAAGGCAAGAGAGCTCTACCTAGGCTGGGACTTCAAGCTGTAAAAGACAAAAAAAACACTTTACTGTGCGGAGTTGCCTGGAGGTCTCCCCTGCTCACCCGGCAGAGGAAACCCTTGCGTGGTTTCCCTCCAGCCGCCGCGGCTGGAGCCTCCCTTCCGCAACGGGTGCGCAAGGGACACCTCCAGGCAACTCCGCTAGGCGCCGGAATACATATCTCACGCTTTAAATGTTTTAAGGGTTTTACCCGCAACCAGCCTGTTACCGCATGTAGAGTGAGAAAGATACTGTTTTTGTTTAAGTGAAAGTTTCCAGGTGGGTGTGCATGTTGTGGCTGCGTATAAATTTCAATGCCGCATTGTGCCGGCGTTCCGCTTGCGCTGTTTTGCCGGTTAAAAAATAAAGCGCCGCCAGTGACAGCAGGGTAAGCGCTTCCCCGCGAGGCTCCGAGCGTCCCTTGAACAGCTTTCCAGCTTTGCGGTAATGCTTCAGCGCCGCCGCGAACTGCCCGTTCCTTTTCCGTATTTCCCCCATCCCCCACTCCACAAAGCCCAGGTCCGCCCAATCCGCCAGGCCGGAATAGAGCTTATGCGCGCGGACATAACCGGAAAAAGCTTCTTCAAGACGTCCCAGCTGCCTCAAGACATTAGCGGTGCCGCATTCCGCGTAGGCTTTTGCGAAGGTGTCGTCCGTACGCGAAAATTGCCCGCGCGCCCGCACATAACAGTCCAGCGCCCTGCCCATAAAGCCGGCCACCCGTAATATGCCGCCCAGGCCGAATAACGCGTAGCCCGCTGCGGCGTCATCACCGGCCTTTTTCGCCAGTTTAAGGGAGCGTTCAAAAGCCTTAATGCCTTCGGCGTAACGCCCCTGCAGGCGGTAAAGCCCGCCCAGCGCCCACAAGGAAAAAGCGCAGGCCGCCGGATCCCCGGCTTTTTCATATCCCTTAAGCGCTTTTTCAAGCAGGGGCGCCGCCTCGGCCAGCCGGCCCGCCAGTCGCAAGGCCAGCGCCCATTCAAGCCCGGCGTCCGCACGGTCCAGGTCCAACTTTTTTGAAAGCATAAGGGCTTTCCCGGCCGAAAAAAGGGTGGCTTTATTGTTGCCCAGCGCCCTGTTGCAGCGGGCCTCGCCAAGGAACGCCCTGAGTTCAAGTTCAGCGTCGCCGCGGGCGGCCCTGCGGACCGCGGCGTATTCTTTAAGCGCCTCGCCGAAAAAGCCAAGACCCCGCAAGGCCTCGCCCTTGAGAAAAGATCTCCGGCCCGGCGCGGCTCCCGTTTTTAGCGAGTTGAGCGCCGCGCGCGCTTTCGCGAACTGGCCGTTATCCAACAATGCTTCTATTTTTTCAATATTCATCATGATATAGTTTCGCGCAAACAGCGTTCAGCGGGCAGCCGGAGCAGGCCGGCCTGTTCTTCCTGCAGAAATCCTTTCCAAGTTTAACCAGCAGGGCGTGATATTCATTATACATTTTCATATTGCGCGGCAGACTGCGTTCAAAAAACGCCTGCCAGCCCGCATAGTCAAGCCCGCCGGCCAGCCCCAGGCGGCCGGCGATCCTCCGGGTATAGGCGTCAATAACAAAAACCGGTTTGCGGGCCGCGTACAACGCTATAGAATCTGCGGTCTCCGGCCCCACACCCTTAAAAGACAGCAGTTCGGCCCTGAGGTCACTACCGGGCGCTTGCGCGAACCACGCGGCTAAACCTTCAGGATGTTCCCTCATTATCCGTCTGGCTAGCTCCTTAAGCCTGGCCGCTTTCTGGTTATGATACCCGCTGGAGCGTATAAGGGCCGCCAGGGCGGGCAGCGGGCAGACAGCGATTTTTCCGAGCGACAATTTTTCCGATTTTTTAAGGGCGCGCAAAGCCTGTTCCACGTTTTTCCAGGCCGTGTTCTGGGTGAGAATCGCGCCGGCGCAAATTTCAAATATATTATTTTCCGTAAGGCGGCCGTAGAAGCCGGGAGCGTACACGGGGGCTGTTTTACCTGCCGGGGTCACGGGCCACCAGCCCTGCGGACCAAAAGCCCTGAGCAAACGCCGGTATATCGTTATGACCGAGGGGGCAGCAACCGTTTTATTTCCCGGAGCAGATCGTCCAGCTGGTAAGGTTTTTTCAGGAAGTTTCGCGCGCCGCATAGCTTTGCCTTTTCAACGCTTTCGGGGTTATCCAGGGTGGAAATTATCAATATGGGGATATGCCGGGTCAGATTATCGCGCATAAGCGCGTTGCAGACATCATAACCGTTGAGCTTGGGCAGCAGGAGATCCAGCAGGACAAGGTCCGGCTTTTCACGCCGGGCAAGGGCAAGCCCGGCCACGCCGTCGGCGGCATGAAGAACGGTATAGCCCTCCGCTGCCAGCACTTCTTTAAGCACCGTGGAAGCGGCTTTACTGTCTTCTATCATTACTATTTTCTGCCCGCTCATGCCTCCACCTTTGAGCAATAACAGCCGGCCAGCCGGATATATTCTTTTTCCGATCTCAACAGCGCGGCGCACTCATCTTCGGTCAATTCCCTTTTCACCTTCCCCGGAGTCCCCATCACCATGCTCCGGGCGGGGATCCTGGCGCCGGGCGTGACCACAGCTCCCGCGGCCACAATACAGAATTCGCCTATTTCGCAATCCATTACTATCGCCCCCATGCCGACAAGACAATGCGAGCCCACCATGGAGCCGTGTATTATGGCCGAATGCCCCACGGTAACGCCCTCTCCGATAAGCACCGGTTTATCCAGGTTAGGATGCAGAACGGCCAGATCCTGTATGTTGGTGCCGCGGCCTATTTCTATACGGTCCACATCCCCGCGCAGAACAGCGCCCGGCCACACGGAAACCTGTTCGGCGATCTTAACCCTGCCTATAACGCAGGCGGAGGGGTGCAGCCAGGCCCCGGACGCGACCTCCGGCTCAATGCCTGTGAATTTTTCTATCATGATGTCCTTTGTGGCGGCTGTGCTCCCGGCAGTGGTCGGTGATCCGCGCTTCGGATACGCGCAGCCGCCAGTAGATAAGAACGCTGGCAAACGCCGGTACCAGATAATAAAAAAGCCGGAAAAGCAGGCTGGCCGTAAGGGCTTGCCCCGTAGCGACACCCATGCCCGAAAAAGCCGCCGTCATGGCGGCTTCCATGGCACCCAGTCCCCCGGGGAGTATCGGGATGATGGTCATAAGCATGCCGAACGCGAAACCCGCCACCAGGGTGGCGGCGCTCAGGGACACGCCGACCGCTTTGAAAGCGAAGTAAAGGATGAGCATATTACTGACCCAGTCGAAAAAAACGTATCCCACGACTTTGGGCAGCTCATACTTGCGGCCATGTATGGTGCGTATCCCTTCGTCCAGCTGACATTCGAACTTGTCGAAGTTTTCCCGCGGGATCTCTTTTTTAGAGAACAGGAAGATGACACGGTTTACTGACACGAACAACTTCCGCGCCCATGCCGCGCGCAATTCATGGTGGAAGAACATCAGGGTCAGGGCGAAAGCGAAAATAAGCACCAGCGCGACACCCGCCAGGGTTTCCACCATACTGCGGTCAAAGGCCGGCGCGTGCAA
>MGVB01000131.1 GCA_001800275.1 Elusimicrobia bacterium RIFOXYA12_FULL_57_11 | reverse complement strand
GGAAAGAGAAGCCGGCGGCGCTGGCCTGGCGCTGGCTGGCTTTTTTTGCCCTGGCCGCCGGCGGCAATAAATGGCTGGGCCTGGCGGCCGTAAGCCTTGGCGATAACCGGTTCTTTTCGGGTTTGCGCCTGGCCGTAATGGCCGTTTCTTTCGGGTTCCTTTTTGAGTTCTCCCGGCGGTCAAAGCGGGATATCGACGGTAAAACCCCGCCGGCCTGGGGATATGTCCCCCTGGCGCTGCTGGCCCTGGCGGGAGGCTTTTACGGGCTTGGCGGGTTGTATGCCTCGGTGCGCTATGTGCTTGGGCTAAGTTCCGGGCTGCTTGCCGGCATAGTTATCCTGCGGGCCGCGCGTAATTTACCGGGCCAGCTGCGCCGCCCGCTGCTGGCGCTGGGCAGCGCGTTGAGCGTTTATGGTTTTACCGTAGGCCTGATAGTCCCCAAATCCGGCATGCCGCTGTTCTCCTGGCTTAATTACGCGGCCTTCCAGGCTGTTTTCGGGTTCCCGGTGCAATTGCTGGAGGCGGCGTTGGCGGCCCTGATGGCGGGTTCGGTGTGGGTGCTGGCGGCCTCCGTATGGCGTTATTCGCGCAGCATGCGCGCGGAGGCTCCGGAGGCGGAGGCCGTGGCTCCTTCCGTGAAGACCGTCTGGCTGCCGCTGGCCGCGCTGAGCGTCCTGCTGTGTGCCGGCTGGTTCGGTACCGCCGCGCTTGGCCGCGCCGAGCGGGTGGCCGTGGTCCGTGACGGCCGGAGCAATACTTCCATACTCTATTTCCGCATGAACGAGAAACTGCTGGGCATCGGGCAGACCGCTTCGGTCATGGCCGAATCCGCGGCTGTTACGCAAGCGGCCATAAGCAAAACTCCCGGGGATATAGAAAAGGCCAATGGACTGCTTGACCGTTTTCAGAAGGTGCACGAAGTGGATGTCTGTTATTTGATGGACGCCAGGGGTACTGTTATCGCCTCGTCCAACCGTAAGGACCCCTTAAGTTTTGTCGGCGACAATTATGCTTTCAGGCCGTATTTCAAGGAAGGGCTGCAGGGGAAGGGTTCCAGGTATTTCGCCCTGGGCAATACCACCAGGACACGGGGGTATTATGCCAGCGCTCCGGTTACGGACAAGGCCGGGCGCGTAGTGGCCGTGGCGGCTATAAAGAAAAGCCTGGATTCCCTGGAAGAGGAAATGCGGCTGATGCCTTACGCGTTCTTTGTAAGCCCTGAAGGGGTGGTGTTCCTGTCGGGCCGCAAGGAATTCCTGTTTAGCAGCCTCTGGACCGTGGGCGCGGACGCGCGCTACGAACTGCTTAAATCCAACCAGTTCGGGCCGCTGGAATTCAAGCCCCTTTGGACGAACCCTCCTGCCGACGGGTCGCTGGTCTACCTCGAGGGAGAGGAATTTTACCTTTCAAGGCTGATGTCGGGCTCCGACGGCTGGTCCCTGCTCTCGCTGGCCCCCACACGCAGCGTGCTGGTGATCCGGTTTTACGGGATTTTCATGACCCTTGTGCTCTGCCTGCTGGCCGCGGGGCTCGCTGTTATCCTGGCGCAGTACCAGGCGCGCCGCGCGGAGGCGCTGGAACTGCTGCTCATCCGCGAGGAGACATGGATACTTTCCGGCCTGCTGCCTGTCTGCGGGGCCTGCCGCCGGTCCCGCGACGACAAGGAGTACCGCGCCAAGGTGGAGGCTTACCTCGCAAGCCATGTGAAGGGGGCTTCCACCCACGGCCTGTGTCCGGATTGCGCCAGGAAAACGGGGGCCGGTGCCTGAACTGCTTGCTGCGGTAAGGGCGCACCCCCTGGCGCTGTTCGCCGATTTCCGGCGGCTGTTCGCCGGGCGCGTCATTTCCGCTGTAGGCGATAAATTTTTCTCCATAGCCATAGCCTGGTGGGTCCTGTCGCGCGCCGGGATGAATTCTAAATTCCATCTGGGGCTTATAATGGCCGTGAACGTCATCCCCGTGGTGGTGTTCGGGCCGTTTCTGGGTACCATAGCCGACCGCTGCGACAAGCGGCGCGTGATGCTGGCCGCGGACGCGGCGCGCGCGGCGCTGATGCTGGCGCTGGCAGGTCTTTTGTGGGCGGACGGGCTTACGCTCGCCTGGCTTTATACTCTTTGTTTCCTGATCTCGGGCTTCGGCCCGCTGTTCGAATCGGCGGTGGCGGCTTCGATAGCGCGGCTCACTTCTCCGGAAAAGTTGCCGCAGGCCGTAGCCGCGGATTCTTCTGTAATGCAGTTTTCCAACGTGGTGGGTTCGGCGCTGGGCAGCGTGCTGATGGCCGCGGCCGGGGTGGCCGGGGCCTTCTTTTTTAACGCCTTCTCCTACCTGGTTTCCTTCGCCGCGGTCTGGACGGTTAAAACCCCCCTCAGGCCAGAAGGCGGCGGCGCGTCCTTCCGGGCTGAATTCCGGGCGGGTATCGCGTATATCTTCGGGAACCGGCCGGTGCTGGCGTTGATACTGGCTTTTGCCGCTTTTAATTTTTTTGTCGGGCCCATACTCATACTGATCCCGATGATAGTTAAATTCACCCTGCGGGAGTCGGTTACCTGGCTGGCTGTGTTCGAGACTTTTTTCGCGCTGGGATCTTCCGTCCTGGCCGTGGCGCTCAGCTTCAAGAGAAGTTACGGGGATATTTACCGGTGGTTTTTTTTCTCCCTGCTGGCGGTGGGGGTGTCTTTCGGCGGGCTTTATTTCACCCAGGACAGGTACGCTGTCTGCGCACTGTTGTTCGCCGCCGGGGCGGCGCTGGGTGCCGGCAACGCCGTGGCCCTGACCTTGTTCCAGGCCACGGTGCCCGACGCCATGAAGGGGCGTTTTTTTGCGGTGCTTACTACGCTGGCCTACGCGGTGCTGCCGCTGACTTTTATGCTGAACGGGATGCTGGCGGAAAAGTTCTCGATAGGGCTTTCAATAGCCGGCAACGCTTGCGCGGTGCTGGCCCTTTCTTTTGTCGTGCTGCTGCTGCCGCGGGTGAACTATAAGGGCTGATCTTTTGTGCTGCCGGCCGGCGGCGCGTTCTCTTTAAGGTCCGAAACCAGGTACTTTACCCTGGCTTTTATTTTTTCCATGCTCAGCGCGTCGTAATCCTCGAGTATCCCTTCCAGGAATTTTACCGTAAAATGCCGGTTGCCGCCGCCTTTGGCTATGGTTTCCTCTATGGCGCCCAGCCGGGCGTCGATGCCGGCCATATGGCCGTAAATGCCTTTTACTAATTCTTCCGCCCTGGTGCTGTCGTGCGCGGGCGGGAGTTCTTCCCGTACGCCTGCGGAGGGGGGTTCGGCTGCGGCCTCGGCTGTCCGGGCTATTAATTCCTCGATGTTAGATACCACTACGGTCTTTTCCGGGTCCTGGCTTTCCTGCGCAAGCGGTTTCGGGGTGTCCGCGTCCGGAGGTGAATAGGCGTCCGCCAGGGCTATGTGGGGGGCAGTCGGTTCGCTTTCCCCGGCCATGGCTTCGTACGGGGCCGTGTTCCTCAGTGCCAGCCAGCGCTTTATGGAGTAAGCCAGGGCCGCCAGGGAAACCGCTCCGGCCGCGCCGTAAGCGTAGAACAGCGTGTCATTCCAGATCTGGTACATAGGCATTAGGCCTCCCTTCGTTCCTGCGCGGTCCCGGCCGCGGTATTTTTGCGGAGCATTATTATTTTGCTGCCGGCTAGCAGGTCGTGCCAGGTAAGTTTGTCTTTCTCCCATACGGCCCAGACGTAGCCCAGCCCGGCCGCGCTGAACGATACCAGAGAAAAGAACGCCCGCAGGAAGGCTTTGTCGGTGCCAAGCGGGGCGCCGGTGGCGGCGTCGACAACTTTTAATTTCATCACCATCATGCCCGCGGTAGCGCCGAAGCGCCACAGCATAATGGCGCAGTAAAGGGCCCAGAGGAGCATTTTTACCGGGGCATATTTCTTGTCGCCGTCCCTGAGCCCGGTGTCGAAGCCGGCTTCGCCCCCGGATGTGCGCAGCAGCTTCCCTTCGGGGTGGGCCGGGTTGGTTATGGATACGCCGCCGGCCTTTGTGATGGCGATGGTTTCACCGTTCTTGCCTTTTATGGTAAGGCCCGCGCTGCCCAGGGCCACCTGGTCCACAGCTGTCTTTTTTGGCAAAAAGGTTTCACCCGACCGCACTTTAACGTTGGGGCCGCAGGAGGTGAGGCTCAGGGTATTTAGGACCATGGCAAAAATGCAGGCGTCCAGCAGCAGTGAGATCAGCCTGCGCCAGAAGCCGGCCGGACACTCGTCTTGCCGCGCGGCGCGGGGCGGCGCGGCGGGGGGGGCTTCGGTCCCGGGCAGGACCGCCGGGCCTTCCGCGGCGTTGGCGCCGATGGGCGTTTCCCGGAGCACGCGGTAGACTTTTATTTTTTCGGCTATGCCTTTGAACTGCCTGTAGCCGATCTCGCTGGAGGGAACTTCTTTTTTGTTCATGGCCAGGTAGACGGCCTCGGTGAAGAATACCTCTCCGGCTTCGGCTATGCTTTCCAGGCGGGAAGTTATATTTACCGCGTCGCCATAAATATCGCCATCGTCGTGTATGGCCACCTCGCCGGCATTTATGGCTATGCGGATCTCTATTTTCTGCGGGTGGTCTTTGCCGGCGTTATGGCCCCTGAGGACGGTTTGTATCTCCACGCCGCAGAGCACCGCGTCGGTGGGGCTGTCGAAGGCCACCAGAAAAGCGTCCCCGATGGTCTTTACCAGGCGGCCGTGGAATCTTTCCACCACCGGCAATACCAGCTCACGGTGTTTTGCCAGCATTTCCTGGGTCTGGGCCCTGGAAAAACCGGCGGTCTTGGACGTAAAGCCCTTGATGTCCGTGAGCATTATCGTGATATTCCTGGTTTTCATTTTTCCGGTCCCTTTTCCCCGCCGTGTACGGCGGTCACTTCCCGAGTTTGATCACAAGGTCCCTGGCAAGGTCCCCTGCAAGTTCCATTATGGCTTTCTGGATTATCGCTTCTGGTTTGGCTAATTATTCTGTTTTACCGCCGAAGGCGTGCTGTCAGGCCGGGTTGGGGACGTCTATGAATTCGGTTTTTACGCCGAATTTCTTTTCAAGCACTCCGGCCAGCGCTATCACGCCGGATTTTTCAGTGTTGTAATGCCCCGCCGAAATGAAGTTGGCCCCGCTTTCCCTGGCGAATTCCTGGGTATGTTCCGAGACTTCGCCGGTAATGTAGAGGTCGAGCCCGGCTTCTACCGCCTGCTCGAACAGGTCCGCCGCGCCGCCGCTTACAACGCCGGCGGTCTTTATTTTTTCCGGGCCGAAACGGAAACAAAGCGGTTCCGCGTCCAGCTTTATGGCCAGCGCCGCGGCGATGTCCTCCAGGCGCAGGGGTTTGGCGAAACTGCCGCTGAACCCGATGGTCCCGCCCTCATAAGCGCCGAAAGGCCTCAGGTTCTTTGCTCCCAGCATTTTCAGCAGGCGCGCGTTGTTGCCCGCCTCCGGGTGTTTGTCCAGCGGCAGGTGCCAGGCGCACAGCGACATGCCGCTTTCGAACAGCAGTTCCAGCTTGCGCTTTAACGGGCCCCGAAAGGGCTGCGCTCCGCCCCAGAGCAGCCCGTGGTGGACTATAAGCATGTCCGCGCCCCAGGCCGCAGCTTTTTTTATGCATTCCAGCGACGCTGACACCCCGAAGGCTATTTTTTCTACCGACGGGCGGCCTTCGGCCTGCAGGCCGTTGTGAGAGCTGTCTTTTACCGCTTTTGAGCCGAGATACGCGTCGGCAAAGGAAACTATTTTGTCCCTGTCCGCCATTGAGCCTCCGTTGCTTACTTCCCCCCGGGCCTTACCGCGTGGATATACCCGTTGGAAATGTCCGCGGTTATGTGGTCCGCGATAGAAAATGTTTTGAGGTCGGCCGATTCCAGCATAAGCGCCGAGTAGGCCCAGCGCAGCGGGTTGCCTTTAAGGATGCCGCGCGGCACGTTTACCGTTATGGCGCCGTCCTGCACCCTGGGCGCGGGGAGTGCGACGGCTTTCGGCCCTGCTGCCGTGGCGGTGTAAAGGGCCGCCTTGTACGGGGTTATTTCCAGGGCGTATTCCCAGGCGTTTTCCGGGAAAGGCCTGAGCGGCCTGCCCGCCAGGAATTTTGACTGCCCGGCGCGCGGCCTGCCATTTATGTCTATGTACAGGTCCAGGAATACCTGGCTGAAGCCTGAATCCAGCTTTTTCGGGTTATCTATTTCGAGCGGAACAAATCTGAAGGCTACGGCATCCGGCAGCACTTCCAGCTTCAGCCGGTCCAGTTTCCATACCTTATAGGGGTCCGCTGTT
The DNA here is from genome assembly GCA_001800275.1 of Elusimicrobia bacterium RIFOXYA12_FULL_57_11. Classification (GTDB taxonomy): domain Bacteria; phylum Elusimicrobiota; class Elusimicrobia; order Elusimicrobiales; family UBA9959; genus UBA9959. The sequence continues at coordinate 25,681 of MGVB01000131.1, read as the reverse complement.
TTAGACAGACCCGCGGCCGGGCCTTTTAATTCCGGTTGTCTGGCTGTGTTCTTTATTTCAAAACCGTTTGCGGTCGTGTTTGTCTGCAGCTGCTCCGTGTCACGGGCGGCCGAATCCGCGTCGGTGAGCGAGGAGAAGATCCAGGAAGGCGGGGTTTTGCGCATCAGGCGGTAGGCGTTGCCCAGCGCGCTGCGCAGCTCTATTTCCGTTTCGCTGGCGACATCGGGGTTGGCCGATGCCAGGGCCATGAGCCTGGCTCCGTCCTCAGCAGAAAAATATTCGTCAAAAGCGGGTTTTGCCGCCGCGTAGTCGCCCAGGCAGGCGTTAAGGTGCAAGATGAGATCTGCGCGGGTCCTGGCCAGGGCGGCCAGGGCCCCTCTTTGTGCGGGAGCGGAGGCCCAGCGGGTGTAATCTCCCGGGCCCGGGCCGTCATTGTTCCAGGGGGAAGCCAGCGCGGCTATCTCGGCCGGGGTTGCGGCCGCGGCAGTGAGGTGTTTGATGGCTTCGGAAACCGTGAGGATTTTCTGCCGGAGGGGGCTCTTTAATTCACCTGCCAGCAGGGCGCGTACGGACGCCGGGTCGCCCGCGGCGGTTTCATCGAAAACCAGGAAGCGGTTTGTTTCCGCCGTGGAGCGGGTGGAGACGCTTACAAAAGGCACGGCGGTCACCCCTTCCGCCATAAATACGGCCGCGGCGGTCGAGGCCAGCGGGCCGCACGCCAGCCACCTGGCGCCCAGCGCTTTTGCCAGGGGGAAATAGTCTTCCATAAGGCCGCCCGGGGGGATTGCTATGCCCGGTGTAAGTTTGTCCGGCCTGCGCAGCGCGGCCTCGCGCATGAAACCGAAACGGAGCCCCGAAAAATAGCGATCCGTGCCGGGCAGGGCGCTCGTGGACGGCTTGCCTTCCCACTTTACACTGTCATGAGCGGGAGAGTAGAGCAGCGGCAGCGGCGGGGCGCCGGCCGGGGTCAGCGCAAGTTCCAGGCGGCCTTCGGTCTCCAGGTTCCTTATCCGGTTCCCCAGCTCGCCGGGCAGGTCTTCCAGGGCTGCGGTCAGGCGCAGGTCCCTGTTGTTCTCCAGGAGCGTTATTATCTCAGCGGTCCCGGCCGTTCCCGAGGGGAGCCAGAGCAGCGCCTGCTGGGCGCGCGCGGCCGGCGGGCATGCTGAGTAAAACAAAGCCAGCCCTGTGAGGATGAATAAGTTTAGCGTTGAAAGGCGGTTCATTTTACGGTGAGCAGCGATACTTTGCGCCCGGTTTCCGTGTCGGTGTCCGGGTTAAGCGGGTCGAGCACTTCCCTGCCGTCCACGCGGCACAGGTATTTATATTTCCCGGGAGGCAGCGGGATTATGGCCTCCCACCGGTTCCCGGGTTTTTTTGCCAGCGGCAGGGATTCGGGATTCCATTTGTTGAAGTCCCCGGCTATTTTTACTTCGGCCGCGCCGGCTATTTTCACCGAGAACGTCACAAAGCGCAGTTCCGGCCGCGCCGGGGCGTCGGGCCGCTCGTGCCTGGGGCGCGTCGGAGGCAGGTAATTTGTCCGGGAGGGTTTTATGGTGGCGGTGTTCCATCCCCCCATGAAGTTGAAATATTTTTTTACCGCGTCGTTAAATATCACGCCCGGTACGCTGACCAGTATGAGGGCGGCCAGCGCCAGCGTCAGAAGCATGGATTTGCGTTCTATCATGGTTTTACGCCGCCGCGTGAGGCGGAGGGCGGGGTGCCTGCGGCCCCGCGGGAGGCCGCGTCATCCAGCGGGCGGCGTATTCTTGTGGCGGCGCCCAGCTCAGCCGCCAGCGCCCTGAATTGTTCCAGGTCCACGGCGCCGTTGTCCACCGCGGTAGCAACGGTTTCCGGCAGTGTGCGCGCGGCGGAGCGTATGAATTCTTTTACCTTTTCAAACCCCTGCGCGGCCCATTCCGGCAAGGGGCGCATAAGGGCGGCCCATTGGGCCGGATCGGCCGTGTTCAGGCTGACGTTCACGGAATCCATGAGGCCTTTCATTTCCGGCACTACGTCCCTGCCCCATACCGCGTTGGCCAGGCCGTTGGTGTTCAGCCTTACGCGCAGGCTGCGCGGCAGCGGCGCTGCCTGCGCGGTTTTTATAAGCCTGGCGCAGGCCAGCAGCTCGTCAAGCCGTATCGTCGGCTCGCCGTAGCCGCAGAATACCAATTCTTCGAACGGGGCGCGCTCCCATTCCTGTCCGGCCAGTGCCAGCACCTCCCGGGCGGAAGGCTCGTGCCCGGCAAGGTCCAGGAGGCTGCCGTGGTAGTCCATCTTCCAGGCTTTTTTAATGCAGAAAATACAGTCCGTAGGGCAGCGGTTGGTGAGGTTTACGTAAAGGCCGTTGTTGTAACGGTAAACCACGCTCGGTTCTGGGGTTGTCATGTGGGTTGCAAAATTCCCGCCAGGCCGGCTTTCCGGCTGTTTAAGGCGTGTCTTATTCTATCATTTAGAAATACGTATTTTAATAGCGCCCGCCGCTTTTCTGGCCTAGGGCGCGGCCCCGGCTTTCCCCGGGATTCCCGAAAAAGGTATAATTTTCCCGGTAGCAGCATACAATATTACAGCCATAATCCAAGGAGCTCTCATGCCTGCCGCGACAAAACCCGTAAACAACGTTAAACAGGAGAGGAATTCAGCCATGAATAAAGATTTCAAAGTAAAAGACATGTCTTTGGCGGCGTGGGGCCGCCGCGAGATAGAGATAGCTGAAAAAGAGATGCCGGGCCTTATGGCTATACGCGAAAAACACGCCGCCAAACAGCCGCTCAAGGGCGCCCGCGTGATGGGTTCGCTGCATATGACCACCCAGACCGCCGTCCTTATAGAGACGCTTTCGGCCCTGGGCGCCGAAGTGCGCTGGTGCTCCTGCAACATTTTTTCCACCTCGGACCAGGCCGCCGCGGCCATAGCCGCCACCGGCATACCGGTGTTCGCCTGGAAAGGCGAGACGCTGTCCGAATACTGGTGGTGCACCGAGCGGGCGCTGGATTTCGGCGGCGGCAAGGGCCCCCACCTTATAGTGGACGACGGCGGCGACGCCACCATGATGATGCACCGCGGCGTGGCGGCGGAAAAGAACGCCAGGATACTTGACGCGAAAGCCGATTGCGAAGATGAGCAGGAACTGAACAAATGCCTCAAGGGTATCCTCAAGTCTTCGCCTAAGCGCTGGCACCTGGCCGTGAAGGACTGGAGGGGCGTCTCCGAGGAGACCACTACCGGTGTGCACCGCCTCTACCAGATGCACGAGGCCGGCACCCTGATGGTGCCCGCCATCAACGTAAACGATTCAGTGACCAAGTCCAAGTTCGACAACCTGTACGGCTGCCGCGAGTCCCTGGCGGACGGCATCAAGCGCGCTACCGACGTAATGATAGCTGGCAAGGTGGCCGTGGTCTGCGGCTACGGCGACGTGGGCAAAGGCTCCGCCAAATCCCTGCGCGGCTTTGGCGCGCGCGTCATAGTGACCGAGATAGACCCTATCTGCGCCCTGCAGGCGGCCATGGAGGGTTTCGAGGTGAAGACCGTGGAGGACACGCTGGGCGAGGGCGACCTGTACGTCACCACTACCGGCAATAAGGATATTATCCGCCTGGAGCATATGTTAAAGATGAAGGACCAGGCCATAGTCTGCAACATCGGCCATTTCGACAACGAGATACAGGTTGAAGCGCTGAAGAACGCCAAAGGCGTGAAAATGGTGAATATCAAGCCCCAGGTCGATCGTTTCGACCTGCCCGGCAATAAAGCCATTTACCTGCTGGCCGAAGGCCGCCTGGTAAATTTGGGCTGCGCCAAGGGCCACCCGTCCTTCGTGATGAGCAACTCCTTCTCCAACCAGACGCTGGCGCAGCTGGAGCTTTGGACCAAGAAGATGCCGTTGGGGGTTTCCCGCCTGCCCAAGCACCTGGACGAGGAAGTGGCCAGGCTCCACCTGGAGAAAATAGGCGTTAAGCTTACGAAGTTAAGCCGCGAGCAGGCTGAGTATATAGGGGTTAAGCCCGAAGGTCCTTATAAGCCGGAGCATTACCGCTATTGAGCGGCAGGCGGTTTGCCCCCGCGGTCCGGCCAGGAGGCCGGCCGCGGGGGTTTTTGCCGGGCGCATTGAACTGCGGGTTTTTTTTTAATAATATATAAAGAGTTGCGGGACAGCCTTACCGCTTGAGCCTGCCGAAAAGTCCGGCAGACATGAGCGGGGCAGCTGAGCGGGAAGAGGCCTTTTAATGAGTTCTCACCAGGCAAACCATATTTCTTTCGGCACGGACGGGATCCGCGGGATAATCGCGCGCGACTTCACTTACGACGTGGTGCGCAAGACCGCCCAGGGCATGGCGGATTATATTTCCTATAAATACATGCGTTTGGAAAAACCTTCGGTAGTGGTGGGGTATGACCGGCGCTTTATGTCGGAGCGGTTCGCCAAGACCATGGCCGATGTGCTGGCCGCCAACGGGCTTGACGTTACGCTGGCCTCTTCCCCGACCCCGACCCCGGCCATAAGCCTGCTTACGGCCAAGGGCTACGGGCTGGGCGTAGTTATTACGGCCAGCCACAACAATCACCACTATAATGGTATAAAGATAAAGCAGGGCGGGCGCAGCGCCCCTCCTTCCGTTACGGCCGAGATAGAGAACTACGTGGCCAAGGCGGTGCCCATGAAGCCCGGCGCCGTGCCCGTGCCCGTAAAAAATTTCGGGCCGGCTTACCTGGAGTACATGCTCTCCAAAGCCCCTGCCGCCAAAATGCTGGGCAAGCTGCCCGGTACGGTGATTATGGATTTCATGCACGGTGTCGGCGCGGAATCCGCCGGCTTGCTGTTTAATTCCAAAAATGTCCTGAAACTGCGCGAAAAACACGACCCTCTCTTCGGAGGCATGGCGCCTGAGCCCGTGGAAAAGAACCTGCAGGAACTGATAGCCGCCGTGAAGAAGAACAAGGCGCTGTTCGGGGCGGCCCTGGACGGCGACGCGGACCGTTTCGCCCTGGTGTCCGACAAGGGCCAGTATATCACGCCCTGCCAGATAGCGCCCCTGCTCCTTGAATACCTTATTTCCAAGGGAGGGGTAAGCGGCAAGGTTGTGCAGGCCGTGTCCATGGGCTACCTTACCAAGCGTATCGCCAAGGCGGCGGGCCTGCCCTTCGAGGAAACCCCGGTCGGGTTCAAGTATATCGCCGAGAAAATGCTTTTTGAAAACGCGTTTTTCGGCGTTGAGGAGTCTGGCGGCTACGCCTGGAAAGGCAACCTGCCCGAGCGGGACGGCGCCCTTACCGCGCTGCTGGTAATGGAGATGGTGATTAAGACCAAAAAGCCCGTTTCGGCGCTTTGCGCGGAAATAGAGAAAAAATACGGGAAGTCGGTGTTCGTGCGGCGGGATTTCCCGCTGCCCAAAGCCATCCCCAATAAACACTCTTTCGCCGTGAAGATAAAAAAGAAACTTCCCAAGATACTGCTCGGCCATAAGATAACGGAGACCAACACTATAGACGGGTTGAAAATAATTTTGGATAACGACTGGTGGGTGCTTATGCGCCCGTCAGGCACCGAGCCGCTGCTGCGTACCTATGCGGAAACCGACAGTCAGGAAAACACAAAAAAATTCCTGGAGTTGGCGTTCAAGCTGGTAGACCTCAAGCCGTGAGCGGTTTGGCTTTTAAAAAAACGGAGGAAACATGAACTTCAAAGGCAAAAGATACGTGAGCTCGGAATCGGTGACCGAAGGGCACCCTGACAAGGTCTGTGACCAGATCTCGGACGCGGTGCTCGACGAGATAATGAAGAAGGATCCCGCCGGCCGCGTGGCCTGCGAAACCTTTATTACCCGCGGCATGGTTGTGGTGGGAGGAGAAATAACCACCAAGACCTACGTGGACGTGGACACCCTTGTCCGCCAGGTGGTAAAGGATATAGGCTACACCCATTCGAAGTACGGCTTCAACTACGAAACCTGCGCCGTTCTTAATGTGATAGGCCGCCAGTCTCCGGATATCTCCCAGGGCGTGGACACCGGCGGCGCCGGCGACCAGGGCCTGATGGTCGGCTACGCTTCCGACGAGACGCCCGAGCTTATGCCCCTGCCGCTGCAGCTGGCCCAGCGCCTTTCCATGCGCCTGGCCGAAGTGCGCAAGAAAAATATCCTCCCCTACCTTGGCCCTGACGGCAAGAGCCAGGTAACCGTGGAGTATCATGACGGCAAACCTGTCCGCATAGAGACGATAGTCGTGTCTTCCCAGCACACCGAGGAGATACTGGATAAGACCGGCCACAAGATAACCGAAAAATCCCGCAAGGAAATAATCGACGCGGTTATCACCCCCGTCATAGACAAGCGCCTGATAGATAAGAACACCAATATCTACATCAATCCCACCGGCAAGTTCGTGGTGGGCGGGCCGCAGTCGGACGCCGGTGTGACAGGCCGCAAGATCATTGTGGATACTTACGGCGGCGTGGCCCCGCACGGCGGCGGCGCGTTCTCCGGCAAGGATTCAACCAAGGTGGACCGTTCGGCGGCTTACATGGCCCGCTACATAGCCAAGAACATAGTGGCGGCCAAACTCGCCCGTGAAGTGACCGTGCAGCTGGCCTACGCCATCGGCGTGGCCGAGCCCGTCGGCCTCTATGTGGACACCCACGGCACCGGGACGATAGCGGATGAGAAGCTCTCCAAGATAGTGCGCGACAGCTTCGACCTTACGCCCCGCGGCATCATCAAGACGCTGAATCTGCGCTCTCCCATATTCAGAAAGACCGCCGCTTACGGCCACTTTGGCCGTGCCGGCTTCCCGTGGGAAAAGACCAATGCGGTGGAGATGCTTAAAAAAAAGGCCGCGGCCGCGCCCAAGAACGAGTGCGCCTGCGCCTGCTGCTGAACCGGTAAACACGCGCCGCGGCCGGCTTGGGGGCCGGCCGCGGCGCGCTGACCGGCAGCAATCCCAGGGGGAGATATTATGAGAGTACTGGTTGTTGAGGATAACGCGCTTACGCGTTATACGTTGAGAGCGCTGCTCGACAAGCTTGGGCACGAAGTGGTGGCCGAAGCCGAGACCGGGGAACAGGCCGTGGAATTCTTTTCCACGCTTAAGCCGGACGTGGTGTTCCTGGACCTTATACTGCCGGGCAAGTCCGGGGTGGAAGTGCTGGCGGACCTGCGCGCGGTGGACGCCAAGGCGCGCGTGGTCGTTATAACGGCCGTCGACCAGGAAGAACTGGACCGCCGCCTTTCCGATACCGGGGTGCGGGCGATACTGCGCAAGCCTTTTTCCTTCGAAGAATTTAAAACACTTATGAAAAGCCTGGCTTGATGGATACTGGGAACTACCGGATACTAGAGGACCTGGCCCGGGCCAGCATGGAAAAATGCATGGCCAGGCTGTCGCGCGTGTCGGCGGGCAAGTGGGGAGTTGCGGGCATCAGTGTGACGAAGCGCAGTATGGCTGAAGTCGTGCGGCATTATGCCGGCACCGGCAGGACGGGCACTGCGGTGTACTTTGAGGTCACTGGTGAGTACCCCTTTTCCTCCATGGTCATTTTCAGACCGGAAGATACGGAGATTATTTCACGCGGGTTCCTGGGTTTTTCTTTTTCCCGGCTGCCGGGGCTGAACCAGGCGCAGGAACTGCTGTTGTCCGAGCTGGGGAATATCATTCTCAACGCCTTTATAAGTTCGCTTTCCAATGAACTCAAGCGCAGTTTTCTGCCCTCCGCGCCGAAATGCGTGAACGGGGAGGCGAGGTTCCTGCTGGAAGCGCTTTGGTCTCCCCTTGGCGCGGAACAAGCCCACAGCGTAGTAACGATAACGCTTGACCTGCAGTGCGATGGCGTCGTTACCCGCAGTGAGGTGGTGGCCGTGATACCTGAAAGCCTTGAACTGGCTTTGGCGGCCGGACCGCGCGGATAAGCGGGCATGGCTTCCTCCCAGTTTTCCTTGAATTCTGCTGGAGAATAATTATGTATAAATTTATTTCACCGAGAACGGTCGTTTGCGTTCTGGCGCTTGCGGCGGGGTTTGCCTGGCCGGCGGCCGCGGAGACCGGCATACTTAAGATAGACTGGGAATTGTCGAAATTGCAGGACAAGAAGCGCCTGCCGTTCGCGCCCGTAGCGGTGCTCAAGGCTTTCCCGGGGGTAAGGTTTACCGACCGCCTGCGCTCGGTGATAACGCTGAATAATACTTCGGCAAAAAAAGTGGAAGGACTTGTAATCCGCTATTCCCTGCGCTTGCGCCTGTTAAAGGCGGGGGACGCTCAGGATAAGGCTTTCTGGGGGGTCCCGTTCTATGTGGAGGAAGTCCGCGTGGCGGCCGTGGGCGCCATGTCCACCCGGTCCGCGCGCGTCCTGAACTTCGGGATCTCCGACCAACTGAATAAATTAAGGAACAGCGGCTTTGTTCCGGTGGCGCTTAAGCTGGAGGCTATGCTTTGTCCCCGCCAGGGGGATACCCCGTCCGAAATAATGAAAGAATCCGTTATTGAAATACAGAAACCCTGAGAGTGACTTCTTATGCTCGACCTTAAACTTCTGCGCGCTAACCCCGAAGGGGTGAAGGCGGCCGTGGCCGGCCGCGGCGAAAAATACCTGGGGTTGCTGGGCGAGATCTTCGCCAAAGACGCCGTTTACCGCGCGGCACTGGCCGAGATAGAGGAGCTGCGCTCCAGGCGTAACGAGGTTTCTAAGAAAATACAGGTGGCGAAAGCCGCCGGGGACGAGGGAGCGGCCGGGGCCGCCATGGCGCAGGCCAACGCCGCTAAGGAAGCCGTAAAGGCGCGTGAGGACGGTACGGCCGCGCTTGAAAAAGAGCTTAACGCGCTGCTGCTTGGCATGCCTAACCCGCCTCATGAAAGCGTGGCCAGGGGCGGCGGGCCCGAAGATAATAAAGTGGTCTTTGAGGACCTGTCGAATAAGCGCGAGTTCGCCTTTAAGGCGCTGGATCACCATGCCGTGGGCGAGACGCTGGGCATCCTCGATTTTGCCACCGCTACAAAACTTTCCGGTTCACGCTTTGCCCTGCTGCGCGGCGCGGGCGCCCGCCTTGAGCGTTCCATAACCCAGTTTATGCTGGACGTCCAGACCGGCAACGGTTATACGGAAATTTTTCCGCCGTTCCTGGTTACGGCGGAAACCATGACCGGCACAGGCCAGCTGCCGAAGTTCGAAGAGGACCTTTACAAGGTAGCGTCCGAACCCCCGCTTTACCTGATACCCACCGCCGAAGTGCCGCTGACCAATATGTACCGCGGGGATATCCTTAAGGAAGAGGAACTTCCGCTGCGGTTCACGGCCTATACGGCCTGTTTCCGTCAGGAAGCCGGTACTTACGGCAAGGACGCGCGCGGCCTGATACGCAACCACCAGTTCAATAAGGTGGAGCTGGTCTGGCTGTCGCGTCCGGAAGACTCCATGGCCGCCCTGGAGAAAATGCGCTGCGACGCGGAAAAAATATTAAAACTGCTTAAGCTCCCTTACCGCGTGCTGGAACTCTGCACCGGAGATATGGGGTTCTCCTCCGCTAAAACCTACGATCTCGAGGTCTGGATGCCCGGCGAGGGGAAATTCAGGGAGATCTCTTCGGTTTCCAACTGCCGGGATTTCCAGGCCCGCCGCATGAATACCCGCTTTAAGCGGGCCGACGGTAAAAAAACGGAATTTATACATACCCTCAACGGTTCCGGCCTGGCCGTGGGCCGCACCTTTGCCGCGATACTGGAAAACTACCAGCAGGCGGACGGGTCGGTGGTGGTGCCGGAGGCGCTCGAACGCTACATGGAAGTGGACAGGATAACTCTATGAGAAAAGGGCTTTTTCTGCAGGCGGCGCTGGTCTGCCTCCTGGCGGCCTACGCCGCCGCGAAACCCCCGGTCTATGAGCCGCTGCCGGAGGAGCTGCGCGCTATTTCCAAACAGGGGATAGACGCCATTTACGCGGTGGATCTCCCCGAAGCGCAGAAACAGTTCGCCCTGGCCCTGGAAAAATATCCCGACCACCCGTTTCCGCATTTCGGCATAGCTATGGCCAAGTGGGCGCACCTGGAATATCTGGAAGACGAGTCCGACCCCGGGCTGGAAAAGGAATACGGGGAGCTGACGGATAAGGCCGTTGATGTGGGGCTGAAGTGGCTGAAGAAGCATCCCGGCGACGCCAACGCCTACCTGGCCGTGGGCGGTATCTACGGCCTGCGCGCGCGGCTGGCGGTGCAGCAGCGCCGGTGGATAAAAGCGTATTTCGACGGTAAAAAAGCTATTTCCCATACGCGCAAAGCGGCGAACATAGACCCCGGGCTTTATGACGCGTACCTTGGGATCGGAATGTACGAGTATTACGCCGGCACTCTGCCGGGTGTTGTAAAGTTCCTGGCCAAGCTCGTAATGAGCGGCGACGCGCCCAAGGGGCTGGAATATCTGAACCTGTGCCGGGAAAAAGGTTTCTTTAACGCGCTGGGGGCGAAGCTTCTGCTTATAGAGATTTACACGCAGCCCGGCAGCAAATACGCCAACACCGCCATGGCCGTAAAATGGTCGCGTGAATTGCGCGCCGCCTACCCGCTGCACGCGCAGATGCATTTTGTGGAGATAGTTTCACTGTATGAGGATAAAAAGTACGAGGAAGCCCGCCGGGAGGCCCTGGTGTACCTGAAGGCGGTTAACGACGGGGTGGCGGTTTACCGGCGGCGTTACCTGCCGCGCGTGCTTACCGCCATAGGCACCACGTACCTGGTTGAAAAGAATTATGCCGCCGCCGCCGAGTATTTCGCCAAAGCCGCGGCAACCCTTAAGGACGACCCCGCGACGCACCCCGCGCGCTGGGGGGTGTGGAGCGTGGTCAGGCTTGCCAACGTTTACGACCTCAAAGGCGACAGGAAAAAAGCCCTGGAGTTGTATAAGGAGGCCAGGGCTTATAAAGACGAATGGGGTTTTTCGGAATTTATCAATAAATACCTGAAGCAACCCTTCTCCGAAGCCGAGCTGCCCGGCTCCCTGCCTCCTCCGTGACCGGAACGCCATGGAACTAGCCTCTGTAATTTTTCTGCTGCTGGCGATTTTCGGCTGGGGCATGGGCGCTTTTTTCGATAAGATCAGTCTTAAGTACCTGGACCCGTCCGGCGCTTTTTATGTGCGCTCACTGTTCATGATCATTATCTTCGCGCCGCTGGTGGCGTGGAAATACGGAGCGACCCGGCAGGCCCTGCTCGGGTCGGACAAGCTGGGGCCGCTGTTCGTGCTTGGCAGCGTAATCGTTTCCATGGGCGGAGTGTTTTTTTATTTAAAGGCGCTTTCCGGCGGCGCGGCCACAAAAATAGTGCCGCTCACCTCCACCTACCCCTTCGTTACCTTCGCCCTGGCGGTGCTTTTCCTGGGCGAGAATATTACGCTGAACAAATTCGTGGGGACCATGCTGCTTTCCGGCGGAATTTATTTCATAACCAAGTAGCGCCAGCCGGCTTCCTTGCCCCCTATCCCCCACATGAACACCGAGGAATTTGAAAAACGCGCCGCCAGGGCTATCCGGCGGCTGCCGAAATTCTTCAGGGACAGGATAGACAATGTGGCGGTATTGGTGGCAGCCGCCCCCGGCGTGGCGCAGCGGCGGCGTTTCGGCCCCGGGCTTTTGGGCCTGTATGAAGGCGTCCCGCTTCTCGACAGGACGGCGCATTACAGCGGCGCCATGCCGGACAAAATAACGCTTTTTAAAAATAATATAGAGGCCCGTTGTTCCGGGGCTGAAGAGCTGGAAAAAGAAATACAGCACGTGGTAATGCACGAGATAGCGCACCACTTCGGCATAACCGACAAGGAACTTACGGACAAGGGGCTGTACTGAACCAGCGGCGCCGCTTTGCAACCGGGGGAGGAGCCTGTGGCGAGTATGAAAACCGGTTTTTACCTGCTGGTATGGCTGGGGATGTGCTGTTGGGCAACTGCATAACGTGATAAGGGCGGGATTGATGGAACGAATGACGCTGCTGGACACATTAAATTTGAGTCAAAATCGCTTAAATCGCATCCGGGACGGTGATTTGCAGCCCTTCCTGCCCTTCGCCTGAAGAAGTTTCTTGGGACAGCCATGGTTCATTGTACCCATAAAAGGATAGGTTAAAAGGCACTTGGCATAATGCCAGTTTTCCAATATAATCAAATGTAATAATATGACCGTACTAGCGATTTTATTTATTGCAACAGCAGCCCAGGCTGCGCAGGCGGTTCCTATCAGCGATGCATCGTATACGGCGTCGCTCAAAGAGGCGCGGCTGACCGTCCCTATGCCGGCAACCCTGACAGTCCAGCCCGTCACAGTCGCAACTGAGGCAGGCTCTTACTTGATGGATAAGGTAAAGGCAAACGATGTGGTAATGCTGGGGGAGTATCACAGATCCCGCATCGAGGTTTCTTTTTTTGCCTCCATGATTTCCGGCCTGGCGGAGAGTGGTGTGGAGAATTTCGCTTTTGAGTTCCTATCCTCGCGGCAACAGGGAGAAATCAATGCCTTCATGGACTCTTCCGCCTATCTGGGTGACAGATTCCGAAGACGGGAAAAGATCGTTGATTTCCTATTTGGATTCAGGTGTGTCTTCACCGTTTTCCCGTACCGCGATTACGTGGATGCCATAGAGAATATTTATCTGCTCCGGCATTCGTCCCACCCGGGCACCAAGCTAATCGGCACAGGCTGTAACGATCAAGTCTATTTTGGTGATGAGGACGATTGTTTAGCTGGAGGGAGTCGGGACCGGTATATGGCTGAGACGCTTTCACAGTCCCAGGGTAAGACCGTATGGTATGGGGGTCTGCATCATTCCGCTAATCTGCGGCATAGGACTGCGGGTATCCTTAGGGGAATTTCCGACAAAAAGGTCTTCGCTCTCGTCTCTCTAAATGAAGAAGACGACTACATTAGCAAACTGCTTAAGTATCCCGAAATCGCCGGCTACTTACAAGAACAGTTGCCGACGGGCTCCGGTATGGATGTCGCATGGCTGGAGAAGGAATTCGATGGAGTGAGCCCAAGCGGAGAACAATCCCATATCAAGCTCTCGGAAGTACTGGGAAAGTTTTACGACGGATTCATCTATCACGCCCCTTCGGGTGATATTCTGCGCGACCAGTGCCGGATATCTGATGAGTATAGACAGTTCATTAAAAACAACATTTTTGACAAGCTTTCGCAGGAAGAGATCCGGGAGGTTGTAATTCTTTGTCTTTCCATCGGTGCACCGACCGACCAGCAAAAGGCGGCTATAGAAAAAATCCACGGTGAATCGTCCCCTCGAAATTACTTAATGAAACATCTCTTCAACCTCATGTATGATCGTGCCGGTAAGGTTTTTACGGACGAAGATCGACGCATCTTTGAGTTGGCGAAATAACCACCTCTAAACCCTAGTCCGCCCATTAAACAGGCGGCGTGTAGGTCAGCCCACCCAAATCACCTGCCAATAATCCGGCAAGATATAAGTGCTCCCGACGACCCAGCAGAAGTACGCGAAACCAGGTAAAAATATATCTTTCAGAAGTGTTTGTTTTATTTTGCATGTTGGATATCTTCATCATTAAACACTAATGCCCGCTTTTTCGAACTTCGCATCTTGTCCGCTTATATCCCGGGAATATGCGGCGGCCTCCCGGAGTCACTGCGGACAATATAGACTTCGACATGCTTATTGTTGCGTTCAAATATTTTGTCTAAAACCATGCCCTGCCGGACAGCCATATCTTTTAGTTTCGAATTGTCGGGGAGTCCCTGTGGCGTATAGAGAAGAATATTAAATCTATCGTTAACCCCGACAACATTGAGGGGCCTGTCTACGTAGCCGAAAGAAGGTTCGCGCAATTCCTGCGTCATGGGCCACAAAGCCAGAACGGGTTGCCCGGGGAATTTGGCCCGCAAATAGCGGCATGCTTCCTTGTGTACCATAACTACGTCCCTGTACTGCATATCGGTCTCGAAACTCCCGTCCCCGGCCCCGGTACCATGCATCCGGGTGAGAAACAGCCCCGCGACCATAAGCGCGACCATTAGTTGTCGCTTGAAATCCTTATACATGGAGACCAGGGAGGAGGCGCCGATAATAAAAAAAAACGGCAGCACCGGCATAATGTAGCGCGGGGTAAAAAAGATAAAGGAAAAGGGGACGGCAAAGGAAAGTGTTATCGTAAAAAAAAGAAAAAATTCTTTTTTCCAGGCCGCCTTTCCAAGCGCAAAAAAACTCGCCAGGATTATGCCGCTCATGAGGAAGCGATATTGATGAAAGAATATCCAGAGAAAACTATCCGTTGACCGCCGCAGGAACGTATTCCCTTCAAAATACGGATTGGGGAGGAACGCGCCCGTGGTTGTTTTTTGCAGCGCGAAAAAGGCGAGCAGCACCAGCAGCGGCACGGCATATTTCAGGAGTTTCCGGCTGTTTCCGGAATACGCGCGTTCTGTTACGTAGATGTATAACAGTATCGCGCTGATGACCGCGGCCGATGTTTCTTTTGTCAGCACCAGCAATATTGCGCAGAACAGGTAAGCCGGGTAGTTGCCTGCCAGCGCGTAATAGGCGCACATCACCCCGAGGGCGGTGACAAATGGTTCCGCGGTAGCCATGCCAGACTGAGCAAAAAAGACGGGTGAACAGAACAGCAGGAGGCTCGCCAGTATGCCGGTCGTTCTGCCGTAAAGGCGGCATGCCAGCAGGTAGGTGAAATAGACCGCCAGAAACGAGCTGCAGATAGTCAGGAGGTGGGCGAGCCAGATCTTTTCTCCGGCCAAGGTGAACAGAGCGGCAAGGGTGAAATAAATGAGCGGCGGATGTCCGAAAAATTCGGTGGGAGGATGCAGTCCCGGCAGCACGCTCCAGATGCCGTTGCGGGCCAGCCAGTGGGAGGGAGCTATATATGCCGACATCTCATCCCAGTGGTACGGCAGGTTAAGGACGCCGGCTTTGCCCGCGAAGACAAGGCAAAATAGACCGGCCGCAACTAAAGCGTCACGAGAAAATTGCCTTGGTCTTCCTGTAACACCCATGATATCCGCTTGCGCCGTTTTACCGCGGGTGCTGAAGGGGGCCAGCGGCTTAAAGGCCGGGTGTAAATCTTTTGCATCCATGGACACTTCGCTTAAATTTAGCATATACCCTGCCAGATTGTCCTATAAGCCTGAGAAGTTAAAATAGGAGGCAGTATGGCTACAATAAGCCAGCGGTCAGATGCGCAGACAGCCCAGGCAGATATCAGCAAGGTCAGTGCCGGAAGATGTTAAAGCGGCTTCCCGAGGCGCAGGTAGCCGGAACAACTCGAAATCCTTATTTTAAGCAACTCACCGGGTTTGGGTATATTCTTTTCGCCGGCTAATACTTCCACGCGGCCGTCTATCTCCGGCGCGTCGCGATAGGTGCGTCCGAAGCGCGGCGAATCCATGAGGACCTCCATGCTCTTGCCCTTAAGCCCTGCGTTGATGAGGTCGACAACGCCGCTCTGGGCGCTTATCAGCGCGGCCGCACGCTCCTCTTTTACGCTTTCCGGGACCTGCCCGGGGAAAGCGGCGGCCGGGGTGCCGGGCTCCTGTGAATATTTGAACACGCCCACGTTGTCAAAGCGGGTCTTTTTTACGAAAGCCAGCAGCCTGTTGAAATCTTCCTGCGATTCTCCCGGGAACCCCACTATGAAATTGGTGCGGATGGCGATGTTCGGCATGGCGTGGCGCAGTTCGGCTATCTTGGCCTTTATAGATATTTCCGAAGAGGCGCGGTTCATGCTTTTCAGCACCCTGTCCGATACGTGCTGCAGCGGCATGTCCAGGTAGCGGCAAATGCTTTTATTGGCCCGCATCACCTCTATCACTTCGCTGGTAAGGCGTTCGGGGTAGACGTACATCAGCCGCCACCACTTAACGCTTTTTATGGCCACCAGTTTATTAAGGAGCCACGCCAGGCGCGGCCTGCCATAAAGGTCGGCGCCGTAGGCGGTGGTGTCCTGCGCTATGAGCGAGATTTCCACGGCCCCGCTTTCGGCCAGCGCGCGCGCCTCTTGCGCTATGGCGGCCACCGGCTTGGAACGCAGGGCGCCGCGGATGGAGGGGATAAGGCAATAGGCGCAGCGGTTGTCGCAGCCGTCGGCTATTTTAAGGTAGGCGCTGTGCGGCGCGGTAAGGCGCGCTTTCCGGCGCGGCAAGCCCAGGGGGCCCCGCGAAGGCAGCAGGTAGCTCTTGCCGGATTTCACGGCCTCGGCGGCTTTTGAAAGGGAGTGGATGCCGACCAGCGCGTCCAGACCGGGGAAGCGCGCCAGCAGGGCTTCCTTTTCCCGCTGCGCCAGGCAGCCGGCCACCAGCACCTTTGAAAGTTTTCCGCGCGCTTTAAGGCC
The DNA here is from genome assembly GCA_001800275.1 of Elusimicrobia bacterium RIFOXYA12_FULL_57_11. Classification (GTDB taxonomy): domain Bacteria; phylum Elusimicrobiota; class Elusimicrobia; order Elusimicrobiales; family UBA9959; genus UBA9959. Next base: position 9,343 of record MGVB01000131.1, on the reverse strand, counting down.
CAGCAGGCGCCGTATCTCGCGTTCGGATTCCTTTACGGCGGAGCCCAGGAACGCGCAGGTGTTGAGCAGCGCCGCGTCGGCGCCGGCTTCCGCTGCGGTCAATTCCCAGCCGGCCGCGGCCAGTTCGCCGGCCATAACTTCGGCGTCGGCAAGATTCTTCGGGCAGCCCAGCGATACGATAAAAAGTTTGGGCATAAGTTGAGGGGCGGCGGAGGAAGGCGAAAGAGGGCGGCGCCTAGTGCTTTTCCAGGCTCTTGATCAGCCAGAAAGTGCCGGCGCCCAGCAGCAGCATCAGCGATACGAAAGTCAGAAAGGCCAGCTGCGGGTCGGTGATGCCGGTGACCGTGCAGAGCTCCGACATGCCGCCGACCCCGGCGAAAAAACTGGGGACCGCCACCGCGATGACGACGGCGTTGAGATTCTTCATCAGGATGTTGAGGTTGTTGGCCACTATGGAGGCGCGCGCGCCCACCAGTGAGGCGAAGATGTTGGAATAGATCTCGGCCTGCCGGTAGCACTGGTTGTTCTCGATTATTATGTCGTCGAGAAATTCCACGCTTTTGTGCGTCAGGCCCATCTTGTCGGTATGGTGCTTAAGGCGGTCTATGACGTAGGAATTGGCGTTTATGGCGTTGAGGTAGTAGACCAGGCTTTTTTCCAGCGTGAAAAGGTTGAGCAGATGGCGGTTCTCCATGGAGTGGGTGATCTTGGTCTCTATTTCTTCGGCTATCATGTTGATAACCTTGAGGTGTTCCATGAAATGGAAAATAGAATTATAGATCAGTTTGAGGAAAATTTCCCTTACGCCGGTGACATGCTTGAAATATTTGCCCGAGAACATGTTGATGTCTTCGGAAAGGGCCAGGATCAGCTTGTCTTTGAACAGGAACAGGCCCATGGACGAGACCTTGAACATGAAATGGTCTTTGGAGGAATAGTTCTTGGGGCGCTTGAAGATCAGCGCCAGGTGGTCGGGCTCGAACTCCATGCGGGCGGGCTCTTCAGGGTCGAAGGCGGAGGCGAAGTTGTGCTCGTCCAGCGCGAAATTCTCTACCAGCCACTTTTTTTCGTCTTCAGTGGGGCTGACCACTACCCAGATGGCGGGGTTTTCAGTTTCCGAGGGCAGTATCTGGCTGTTCTCTATCTTGTAGCGCTTTATCATCGGGACCCGCTTTTTTGCCTTAAGTCTTAAACCTGACCCCAATTGTACTATTTACGGGCCGCTTTGGTTTTCGTTTTGGCTTTAAGCTGCGCGGCTACCGCGGCGCCTATTTCCGAAAGATTGTCTACCACGGTGGCGCCGGCTTTTTTAAGCGCCGCCACTTTTGACGCGTGCGTCCCGGCATTGCCTTCCACTATGGCGCCGGCGTGTCCCATGCGGCGGCCGGGGGGGGCGGTCTTGCCGGCTACAAAGCAGAATACGGGTTTGGTCATCTTGGCCTTTATGTAGCGCGCGGCGTCTTCTTCGGCCGCGCCGCCTATTTCGCCTATCATTATGACTGCCTTTGTCTGCTTGTCGGCCTGGAAAAGTTTCAGCGTATCTACGAAATTCATGCCCTGCACCGGATCGCCCCCGATGCCTACCACCGTGGATTGCCCCAGGCCCTGGCTGGTAACCTGCCAGACGGCTTCGTAGGTGAGCGTGCCGGAGCGGGAAACCACGCCCACGCCGCCTTTACGGTGGATGTAGCCGGGCATTATGCCGGCCTTGCATTCCCCCGGCGTTATTACGCCCGGGCAGTTGGGGCCTACAAGGGTGACTTCGCTGCCGGCCGCTTTCATGGCGTTGAGCCGCTGTTTAACGCGCACCATGTCCAGCACGGGCACCCCTTCCGTTATGCAGATTATCAGCTTGATCCCGGCGGCCGCGGCTTCCAGTATGGAGTCGGCGGCGTAAGGAGGGGGGACGAAAATAAGGGAGACGTCGGCGCCGGTAGCTTTAACGGCGTCGCGGGCGGTATTGAAAACCGGGCGGCCCAGATGTTCGGTGCCGCCTTTTCCGGGCGTTACTCCCCCCACTATGGCGGAGCCGTATTCCATGCACTGCTGCGCGTGGAACGAGCCCTGCGCCCCCGTAAATCCGTGTACGATGAGTTTTGTTTTTTTGTTCAGCAATATCGGCATAAATTCTCCTGCTTCGCGGCGGCCACGGCTTTCTGCGCGGCTTCCCAAAGCGAGTCGGCCTGCTCCAGCTTCAGCCCGGACCCGGCCAGGATCTTCCTGCCCTCTTTTACGTTGGTCCCTTCCAGGCGCACGATAAGCGGCACGGTTATCTTTACTGTTTTGGAGGCTTCCACCACGCCGGCGGCTATATTGTCGCATTTCATTATGCCGCCGAAAATGTTAACCAGCACGGCCTTGACCTTGGGGTCCTTCAGGATTATCTGGAAGGCGCGTGTGATCTGGTCCACGCTGGCGCCGCCGCCCACGTCCAGGAAGTTGGCCGCGTTGCCGCCGGCCATCTTCACGGTGTCGAGCGTGGCCATGGCGAGCCCCGCTCCGTTTACCATGCAGCCGATGTCGCCGTCCAGGCCTATATAGTTTATTCCTATGGCTTTGGCTTCTTTTTCTATGTCCGAAGCTTCGTGGTCGGGCCTTGCGGCCTGGTCCTTGTGGCGGAACAGGGCGTTGTCGTCGGTCACTATTTTAGCGTCCAGCGCCAGCAGCCGGCCGTCTTTTGTTATCGCCAGCGGGTTAACCTCCACCAGGCTCGCGTCGCAGCCGGTGAAGACCTTTACCAGCCGCTGTGCGAACACGGTGAATTCGCAGAAGTTCTTTTTCGGGATATTCAGGTCGAAGGCCAGCTGGCGGGCCTGGAAATCCGCCAGCCCGGCCTCGGCGTCCACCAGGACCTTGAGGATCTTTTCCGGGTGGCTGTGCGCCAGTTCCTCTATGGACATGCCGCCCTCGGCGGAGGCGATTATCACGGGGCAGGCCTCTTTGCGGTCCAGGACCACGGAAATATACATTTCGCGGGCTGCTTCGCAGGCCTCTTCCACCAGCACTTCTTCCACCGTGAGGGCCTTGCCCTGAGTCTGGTGGGTTATCATCTGCATGCCCAGCATCCTCCCGGCAAGCTCCCTGGTTTCAGCCGCGGTTCTGGCCAGTTTTACGCCGCCGGCTTTGCCGCGGCCGCCGGCCAATACCTGCGCCTTTACTATCCACGGGCCCGGCCCGTCCAGTTTAAGGCTGTCGGGGCTTTCTCCCAGTTTCAGGACGCCGAAACGCCTTAGCAGCGGCAGCCCGCCGGCCTCGAAAATTTCCTTGCCTTCATATTCAAGAAGTTTCATTATGTGTCCTAAGAAAAGCGGCGGCCGCTTTTGTTGCGCTTTTGGGGCCGGTTTGAGCCGCCTGAACATAATTTGTAGTATAATTTTCAGTATCAAGTCCAGCGAAAAAGCGGCCGGCTATCAAGGGTTTGGCTGCTTAAAACAGCTTTCTCAACAAGAGGTCCGGTGATGAATAAAAACAACAACAGCAGGAAGGTCAGCGTAAGCCAGCTCAGCTCCGTTACCGTGCGCTTTGCCGGCGATTCCGGCGACGGTATACAGCTGGTGGGCAGCCAGTTCGCCAATTCAACGGCCATAGCCGGCAACGACCTCAGCACCCTGCCGGACTACCCGGCCGAAATACGGGCCCCCGCAGGGTCCCTGGCCGGAGTCAGCGGCTTCCAGATAAGTTTTGGCGACGATACCGTGCTTACCCCCGGCAATAAGCCGAATGTGCTGCTGGTAATGAACCCGGCGGCGCTGGCGGTTAACCTCAAAAGCATGGATAAGGGCGGGGTGATAATAGCCAATTCCGACGCTTTCACCGCGCCGGCCCTGGAAAAAGCCGGCTACGCCGCAAACCCGCTGGAGGACGGCTCCCTGGCCAATTACCGGGTGATAGGCGTGCCGGTGAACGCGCTTACCGAAAACGCGCTGAAGGATTCCGGGCTCACTCCGGCGCAGGTTTTCAAGTGCAAGAATTTTTATCTGCTGGGCATGCTCTACTGGATGTACGGGCTGGGCACCGAGGTTACGCTGGCCTGGATCAAGACAAAATTCAAGAAGGTCCCGGAGCTTGCCGCCGCCAACAGCAAGGTGCTGATGGCCGGCTATGATTACGCCGAAACCACCGAGATCTTCGACGCCCGGTTCCAGTTGAAGAAGAGCCCGGTAGCGCCCGGCAAATACCGCAACCTTACCGGCAACGAGGCCGCGGCCTACGCGCTTATTACGGCTGCAAAACTCCTTAAGAAAAAACTGTTCTACGGGTCTTATCCCATTACCCCCGCTTCCGAGATACTCCAGACCCTTTCAAAGCACCGCGCCAACGACGTGGTGGTTTTCCAGGCTGAAGACGAGATAGCCGCTATCTGCGCCACCATAGGGGCCGCCTTTGCAGGCGAACTTGCGGCAACCGGTACCAGCGGCCCCGGGCTTTCGCTCAAGGCCGAGGCTTTGGGCCTGGCCGTTATAGCCGAGCTGCCGCTGGTGGTGGTTAACGTCCAGCGCGGCGGGCCTTCGACGGGTTTGCCAACCAAGACCGAGCAATCGGACCTGCTGCAGGCGGTGTACGGCCGCCACGGGGAGTGCCCGCTGGTGGTGCTGGCCGCCTCCAGCCCGGCCGATTGTTTTAATACCACACTTGAGGCCGCGCGCATAGCGGTGAAGTACATGACGCCCGTAATAGTGCTGTCCAATTCCTATCTCTCTAACGGTTCGGAACCGTTCCGCATTCCGAAGCTGTCCGAGCTTCCGAAATTCCAGTTAAACCCACTGCCGGAACCTGCCGAGTACAAGCCTTTTATGCGCAATCCTGAAACCCTGGCGCGGCCATGGACCTGGCCCGGGCTGGCCGGTTACGAATACCGCGCCGGAGGCCTTGAAAAAGCCGATGTTACGGGGGCTATAAGCTATGATCCCGGTAACCACGAAATAATGACCAAACTGCGCGCTGACAAGGTGGCCAGGGTGGTTAAGGAAATCCCTCCCACAAAGCTCCATGGCCAGGCCGAAGGCGACCTGCTGGTGGTGGGCTGGGGGTCCACTTACGGCGCCATAAAAACCGCCGTCAACGAGGCCCGCAAGGCGGGGCTCAGCGTGTCCTCTATCCATATCAAGCATATCTTTCCAATGCCGCCGGATCTGGGCCCCATCATGCGCCGTTTCCGGAAAGTGCTGGTGCCCGAGGAAAACTCGGGCCAGCTGCGCATGCTGCTGCGCTCGGCGTACAGCATTGAGCCCCTGGGCCTGAACAAGATGCAGGGGCAGCCGCTTAACTCCGACGAGATCCTGGCGAAGGTCCAGGAAATATTGAGGGGCAACTGACATGGAAAATATAAAGCTTGCCGCCAAAGACTTCTCCTCCAACCTGCCGGTGAAATGGTGCCCCGGCTGCGGAGATTTTGCCATCCTCAACATGATACAGAAGACGCTGGCCGGCATGGGCCTGCCGCACGAGAAGTACGCCGTCATCTCCGGCATAGGCTGCTCCAGCCGCTTCCCGTATTACGTGAACACTTACGGGTTCCATACGCTGCACGGCCGCGCGCTGCCGGTTGCCACCGGGGTAAAGCTGTCCAACCCGGAGCTGTCCGTGTGGGTGGCCACCGGCGACGGCGACGGCCTGTCCATAGGCGGCAACCACATGCTGCATACCATCCGCCGCAACATAGGCCTGAAGATAGTGCTGTTCAATAACCGCATTTACGGGCTTACCAAGGGCCAGGCCTCTCCCACCACCCAGCCCGGCACCAAAACCAAGACCACGCCGCTGGGGGCCATCGATTACCCGTTCAACCCCGCGCAGTTCGCCGTGGGGCTGGATTGCACCTTTGTGGCCCGGGGTATAGACACGGACATCCCCGGCACCTCCGCCATACTTGAGCGGGCGGCCCGCCACAGCGGCACGGCTTTCGTTGAAGTGCTGCAGAAATGCGTGCCGTTCACCGACAAAGAATTCGACCCGCTTAAAGACGCTGCGCTGAAGGAAGACCTGCTGCTGCGGGTGGAGCACGGCAAGCCGCTGGTGTTCGGGAAGAACAAAGATAAAGGAATAGTTTTCCGTAATTTCCGGGCGCAGATAATAGAGTTCAGACCCGGAGCCGTGCCGGCGGAGGTGGCGGTTTACGACGAAACCAACACCGAGATGGCCTACCTGGTGAGCGGCTTTACCCGGTCCGGGTTCCCTATGCCCATAGGGGTGTTCAAGTCCGTGCGCAAACCGGCCTACGAAGAGCTGTATTACGACCAGGTGGCCGCCGTGGGCAACACCAAGGACCACGAGCTGGAAGCCCTGCTTGCCGGCCCCGACGCGTGGGAAATAAAATAGCGGGGTTCTTTTAAGGCAATTGGGGCGAGGGGACTTCGTCGGGGTTCTCCGGCAGGGGCGCGGGGTCCGGCAGGGCCGGCAGGTCCTGGGGGACGGGTTCCATCTCGGGTTCAGCAGCGGCCGCCGGCGTGACCGGCGCTTTCTTTTTCGGCGCGTACTTTATTTTCCGGATGTTAGTGCCGGGAAAATAAAATTCCAGTATCTCCCTGTATTTTTTGTCGTATTTGCCGGCCAGGCCCGCCGCGCCGCTCTGGCACATGCCTATGGCGTGGCCCCAGCCGCCCCCGTAAAGCCAGTAATTGCGAACTTTGCCGTTCTTGAAGCGGTTTATCTCTATTTCGAACAGGGTGCTTTTGAGCGAGCTGAACCCCAGGATGTTGCGGATGAGGTGTTCGCGGCTTACCGTCACGGTCTTTTTGGCGCCTTTGAGCAGGATCGAATTAACGTTGCCGGACGGGCTGCGCTGCAGCGGCACAATATCCAGCAGTTCTCCGACGGCGTAATCCTTGTTCACGCGGAAAGTCATGTCCTTGTGCTTTATTATCTTCATCCAGCGGAATTCGGCGGCGCGTACGCGGCCCGGGTAATTGCAGTTGGCCTGCGGGTTGTCGGTCAACCAGAGGTGAAAATTCCACGGGTCCATGGGGGCCAGCGGCTTGTCGGGCTGGGTATCGGATTTCGTTACAAGGTAGGGGGAATCCCCCCAGCCGTTCACCTCTTTTGACGCCTGTATCCAGCCGCCGCAGTTGGAGTGGTAAAAAGTGTAGGCCGGCTTGCCGTGATAGGTTAATATCTCGCCTTCGGTGTCCACCACGGCCCGGCTGGTGGTGTTGGCTTCTATGGACATGCCTTTGTAGGCCTGGCAGTGCTGACCGTCGCAGATATGGTAGCCGTCTTTTTTGTGCAGCCCGCCGCGCGCCCGGCGTATCAGTATCTGGGTGCGGGCTATAACGGCCTGCGCCTTCAGCGATTCATACGGCCATTGAGGCGCCACTTCGCTTGGCACTACGCCAAGCAGGTAAAGCTCGCTTTCCAGTGTATTGACCACGCCTATGCCGCGGCCTTTTATAGGGAATAATTCTATAACGCCCCGGTACTGGCGGTCGGCGCCGCTGAACCAGGGGTTTTTAATTTTTGAGGAAGCGTCGAAGATAACGGACCCGTTTATCTTCAGCGGTTTAAGCAGCACCGGTCCCTGGAAGCGGCCATATACCTTGCCGTCAGGGTCTTTGAGCACCACAGCGCCGTTCTCGTAAACAGCGAACCAGGTCTCATCGGGCGGTATGGTGGCGAAAACTTTACCCGACACTTTGCCCGTGACGGACAGTCCCTCGAAAGACTTTACGCGCAGCAGGTTGTTGCGCCCCTGTTTGCCGGCGCTGTTCGTGCCGATGCCCACGCGCAGTTTTACGGATTTCAGGAGGCTGGCCACCGCGTCCACCGGCTCCATCTTCAGCGGTTTGACTATCCTGAACGGCGGGCGTATCTCTTCCGGCTGCTTGGTGAGCTTTCCTTCCAGCACCTTCATCATGCTGGTGGCCAGCGGGTGGCGCGGGGCGTAATCAAGCACCCGGAAGTACTGGTTCCAGGCCTCGTTGAATTTGCCCTGGCGCGCGTAAATGCCGGCCAGCGGCAGGCGCGCTTCGGTAAAGGTGGGGTCTTTGCGCAGGGCCTCGATCAGCGCTTCTTCCGCTTCTTTGTACAGCTTAAAGTTCATGAAGTTCCAGGCCAGGATGTAATCCACACCGGAAAAGTCCGGGCGCAGTTTGCGGTATTTTTCCAGGTGCAGCAGGGTTTTTTCTTTATCGTCAAGGTTGGCGTAAACGCTGGCCAGGCCCAGCTCGGCGCGGGCATGCAGTTCCTGTATGCCCAGGGCGCCTTCAAAGGCTGCGCGCGCGCCATCGTAATCGGCCTGGTGGAACCGCAGCCAGCCCAGCTCCGAATAAATGTCCGGGTTGTACGTGTCACGCTTGAGGGCCTCCTCAAGCGCGGCGGCGGCGGCACGGTAGCGCCCCGCCTGGCGCAGGCACATGGCGGCGTTGAGTAACGGCCTGGCCTGCCCCGGGGCCGCGGCTGCGTCGCTGAAGTAAGAGGAAGCGGCTTTGGAAAGTTCGCCGCGGAGGTAAAGTTGATATGCGGAGGGCGCGGCTGCGCAGAAGCCGGGTTGTATAAGAAGCAATAAAAGAATAGTATTTAGCCGGCGCACAGTAGCAGTATCGTATTAAATTATGCGCGCCGTAAGAAAGGCCGCCCGGCGGCAAAAAACCGTTTTCCGCGAACTATGCTTACCGACCAGGAACTTGTAACTCTTTTCAAACAGGGGGACGTGGAAGCCCTGGGGCTGCTTATGGAGCGCCATAAGGCCGCCGTTTACGGGTACCTGCTGCGCCTTACGGCCCGGCCGGACGCGGCCGAAGATATCTTCCAGGAAGTTTGGCTTAAACTGGTGCGCAGGCCCGGGGCTTACAGCGAAAGGGAAAAATTCAGGGCCTGGCTGTTTACCGTGGCCCGCAACGCCGCTATGGATCACTTCAGGCGGGAAAGCTCCCGCGGCGCCATGTTCGCGGCGGAAAGCGGCGCTGCGTACGGGGAAGGCGGGCCCCCGCCGGGCGCGTTGGAGACGGCGGTGTCACCGGAGCCCGGGCCGCAGGAGACGCTTGAAAATAAAGTTTTGGCGGAAACTATAAGCGCCGCCATGGAGCGGCTTTCCCCCGACCAGAGGGAAGTGTTTTACCTGCGGCACTATTCGGAGCTGTCTTTCAGGGAAATAGCCGGAATGCTTGGCGTCCCCATAGGCACGGTGCTGGCCCGCATGAGCCGGGCCGCGGCCCTGCTGCGCAAAGAGTTGCAAAAAGGCGTGCAATAAAACCGGGGGGTTGCACGTTATACAACCGAGGAGCTTGTTATGGCTTGTGAATACGGAGAAAAACTAATCCTTTACTTCTACGGCGAAGCCGCGGGGGAGCTTAAGGCCGGGGTTGAATCCCATCTTAAGACCTGCGCGCCTTGCCGCGGGGAGCTGGCC
>MGVB01000130.1:1083-6674 GCA_001800275.1 Elusimicrobia bacterium RIFOXYA12_FULL_57_11 | reverse complement strand
GGTTATTACCTGCTGCGCTGGCTGCTGGGCGGGGCGGCCCTTAACGTTTTTGCTTTCCTGCTTTCCTCCATAGTCGCGCTGAAGTATGGGGTCAGCCTGCCGTTCATGCATTACGCCGTGCAGCTTTCACTGTGCTACCTGGTGCTGGGCGGGCTGGTGTTTTTCCTTTCCAGCCTGCTGCCGGTTGACCTGGCCGTTGCCCTGCCGCTTTGCGCCCTGTCCGTTTACGCGCGCAGCGAAGTTTTCTCCCCGGCGTGGTTGTATGCGGCGGCGTGGCTGCTGCCCCCGCTTAACCTCTGCCGCGTCACCGTTGCGGGGTTAAACCCGCTGCCCGCCGTGATCTACGGCGGGCTCCTGGTAGCCGGCGCCGTGGCGGCGCTGCAACTGCGCAGGTTCGCGGAAGGCGGGCGGGGGGATTAGAAAGTGTAGGCGAGGCTGGCCGTCAGGCCCGCCCCGTAAAACTCCGGTGAGTTCTTTTTAACGAAGGCCCTGCAGCCTTCGGCCAGTATGTTGCCCCGCCAGTTGGAATTGGCGAACTGGCATTCGTAACCCACGCCGGCGTTCCAGGCCTCGTGCCAGCCCAGCAGGGAGGGCGCAAAATCCGTTTTGTTGGCCGCCGTCCAGCCTGGCCTGCGTTATGCGGTTATGCTTTATGCCGCCGTAGCAGCGTAACCAGGAAAAAAGGTGTTTCTCATGGGTACGCGGCAGACCGCGCAAAATAATACATTATCGGCAAACGCGCCGCAAATATGCTAAAAATTCATCATGCGTACGGCGCGTCCCGGTATAATCGCGTTCCTCCTGTTCGGCGTCTGCCTGGCGGCCTTGCCGGTTTGCGCGCCGGCCAGGGCCATAGCGGACGCCAGGGACGAAGTGGTAGGTGAAACGCTGCGCTATCTTAACGTGCCCTGCCTGTGGGGGAGAATGCACCCCGCTACCGGCATGGACTGCTCCGCTTTCGTGCAGTTGGTCTATAACAAGGCGCGGCTTAATGCTCCCCGGGTGGCCCGCGCCCAGTACGCGGCCAGCTCTTACCTTTCCCCCGCCGAGGTGCTGCCCGGTGACCTGCTGTCCTTTGCCATGCGGCGGCCCGGCAGCGGTCGGGTGGACCATGTGGGCATTTATGTGGGCAAAGGCCTTTTTGTGCACGCCTCGGTAACCAGCGGCATACACATAGATTCCGTTTCCAACCAGTACTATTCCGCCCGCCTTGTAAGCGCGCGCAAATATCGTGGCTTTTAAATTCAGGCGCGCTTTGATAGAGATCACCAACGGGTGCAACCTGGCCTGCGGGTTCTGTGTCGTGTCCGCGCGTCCGCGCGGCGTAATGCCGCTGGCGTTGTTCGAAAGCGCGGCGGCGCAGGTAAAAGAATTCGCGGCGGTGGTGTCGCTGCATTTGCTGGGCGAACCTTTCATGCATCCCGAGCTGCCGGAAATACTGCGCGCGGCTTCGCGCCTGGGCCTGCACATCAACCTTGTCACCAACGGCACCCTGCTGGAGAAATTCGGGCCCGGCCTCTTTGCCGAGCCGTGCCTGGAACAGGTAACGGTTTCCCTGCAGGCGCTGGCCGCGCTGCCAGGCCCGGAGAGCGCGCGCGTCCTGCGCCGCCTGGCCGCGTTCGTGGGGACCAGACCCGAGCACATTATTACCAGCTTCCGCCTGCGCTGCGGCCGGCAGGACCCGTTCTTTAAAGAAGTATCCGCGTTCTTCCTGGGCGCCTTTCCCTGCGCCGAAGACCGGGGCCGCGGCGCGCTGAAGCTGGCGGAAAATGTTTACCTGAACACGGGCCCGCTGTTCAACTGGCGCGGCGGCCGGAGCGCCGGCGCCAAAAGCTGCCTGGGCCTGCGCCATCACTTCGGTATACTCTACGGGGGGGAAGTGGTTCCCTGCTGCGCCGACTACGACGGCGCCCTGGCTTTCGGCAATATCAGGACCACGCCCCTGCGCGAGATCCTTAACTCCCCGCGCGCCGCCGCCCTGCGCGTCTCCATAGCGTCCGTAAATGCCATGCCGGATTACTGCGGGCAATGCGGTTTTCTTCAGCCGGGCTGACCGGTTTTCCTCTCCAAAGCCGGCGCCGCCTATTATTTTCGCGTTTATTATGGGATAATGGCTATATGGGCGGTATAGGGGGGGCTTTTTCAAGGAGAATCAATATGAGAAAAATACTGAAAATATTCGTTTTATCTGCTTTGGCTGCCGGCATATTCTCAGGTTCGGCCAGCGCGGACCCCTTCTCGGACTTCGATACCTATATCGGCAATAGCGCTGCCGCGGCTAAAGGCATGCTGACGCCCTTTGCCGAGGACTTCGGCGGGCTTATAGGCGGGGCGGATTTTAATTCCGGCCGCGCGCTGGGGTTCCCCGGCTTCGATGTCGGCGTAGCTTTCACCGTGCAGGCTAAGCCCAACAAAAACAACCTGCTGCTCAAGAACGCGGATGTTAAAGCTTTCGGTATTCCGCTGCTGCAGGCCTCGGTGGGCCTGCCCGTGGCAGGCGCCGACATAGCTCTGCGCGGCCTTACCCTTTCCGGTCTGTCCATAATAGGCGGCGGCGTGCGGTGCCCCGTGCTTAAAAGCGGCGCCCTCACCAAGTTCATCCCCGACGTTTCGGTTTCCGCGTTCTACGACGTGATAAGTTACGATTACTTTGAAGGCAGCCACATGTCCGTTGACGTGGCGGCTTCCTTCGATATCCCCGTTATAAAGCCCTTCGTGGGCGTGGGCCTGGACCGCACCACCCTGGAGATAAAAGGCGTATCCGCCGCGGTTAACGGCGTAGACGCCGCCATCTCCAAGCCCCGCTATACCATGGGCGTTAAATTCTCGCCGCTGCCGCTGGTTTACGTGTACGGCGCTTACAGCGTGCTGCACGGCCAGGCCGGCTACCAGGGCGGCCTGGGGGCAAGGTTTTAACTGCCGGGGTCCGCAATTTTTTAAGGAGTAAATCATGGAATCCAACCAGACGCAGGGAAGTGAAACGCAGAAATTTATAGAATTGGCCCACCAGTACGGCGCCAATAATTACCACCCGCTGCCGATAGTCATCTCTTCGGGCAAGGGCGTGTGGGTGAAGGATCCCGACGGCAACAAATATATGGACATGCTCAGCGCCTATTCCGCGCTCAACCACGGCCACCGGCACCCCGTAGTGCTCAAGGCGCTGACAGACCAGTCAAAAAAAGTAACGCTCACTTCACGCGCTTTCAATAACGACCAGATAGGCCCGTTCTTTAAAGAACTCTGCGAGTTCACCGGCTATGACATGGTGCTGCCCATGAACACCGGCGCCGAAGCCGTTGAGACGGCCATAAAGGCCGTGCGCAAGTGGGGCTACAAAGTAAAAGGTGTGGCGGAAGGCAAAGCCGAGATCATAGTGGTGACCAACAACTTCCATGGCCGCACCATCACCATAGTTTCCTGTTCCACCGAACCCCAGTACCGAGACGGCTTCGGGCCGTTCACGCCCGGCTTCAAGGTTGTTTCCTATGGCAACTTCGAGGAGTTCAAAGCCGCCGTGAACCCCAATACCGTGGCTTTCCTGGTGGAACCCATACAGGGCGAGGCGGGGATTATAGTGCCGCCAGCGGGTTACCTTAAGAACGTTTACAACTACTGCAAGGCCAATAAAGTGCTGTTCGTGGCCGACGAAATACAGACCGGCTTTGGCCGCAGCGGCAAAAAGTTCGCCTGCGATTACGAAGAGATAAAACCCGATATGGTAGTACTGGGTAAAGCGCTGGGCGGCGGCGTAATGCCGGTTTCCGCGGTGGCCGCGTCCAGGGAAATACTGGGCGTGTTCAACCCCGGCGACCATGGCAGCACCTTCGGCGGCAACCCGCTGGCCTGCGCCGTGGCCAGGGCCGCGCTTAAAGTGCTGGCAGACGAGAAACTGGTGGAACGCTCCGCCGAAATGGGCGCCTACTTCATAGACCTGCTGCGCGGTATAAAAAGCCCGTATATCCAGGAAGTGCGCGGCAAAGGCCTGCTGATAGGCATGGAACTTAACTGCTCCGCGCGGCCTTTCTGCGAGAAGCTTATGAAGCTGGGCGTGCTGGCCAAGGAAACGCACGACCACGTTATCCGCTTCGCCCCGCCGCTGGTTATCACCAAAAAAGAGCTGGATTGGGCCTTTAAGCGCATTAAAAAAGTGCTGAAGAAGTAAAGTCGTTCCGACGCGGGCAGCGGTTAATTGCCGCTGCCCGCTTTTGTTTTACCGCAAATGACCATCACCAAAGAACGCAAACGCGCCGCCTGGCTTTACTTCCAGGTTATCTTTGCCACAGCGGTCTGGGGCGGCGCCTATCCTTTTACCAAGCACCTGGTCACCGAAATTTCCCCGCTGTCCATAATAACCTTCCGGGCCCTGGTGGGCGTGCTGGCCCTTGTTTTACTTACCGGCTCCGGCCTTAAAGCGGCCGACTTCCGCCCCGCCGTTATCTGGAAGGTCCTGGTGCTTTCCGTGCTGGGCGTTTCCGCCCAGCAATACCTGCAGGCCTACGCACTTAAATACACGCTGGCCTTGCATGCGGGGTGGCTGATAGCGGTCACTCCCCTAATGGTGGCCGGCCTCATGGCCGCGCTTGGCGAAAAGATAGGCCCTTTCAAAATAGCCGCCTTCATAGCGGGCTTTGCCGGTACGCTGCTGGTAGTGCTTTCAAAGCCGGGCGCCGCCGCCCTGCCCTCCACCCGCGGTGACCTGGTGTTCCTGGCCACCTGCGCGGCCTGGGCCGTATATGTGGTCTTTACCCGGAAATGGCTGACCTCGTGGCCGCAGGCCAAAGTTACCACCCTTACCATGCTCATAGCCCTTTTAACCGTACTGCCCTCCTGGCTGCTGGCCGGCGGGCCGGCCGAGTTCCAGGCGCTTACCGCGCGCGGCTGGGCAAGCCTGGCTTATCTCAGCGTGCTTTCCTCGGCGCTGGCTTATCTCTTCTGGAATAATTCCGTGGAAGGCCTTGGTGCGGTAAAGTCTTCGTACTTTATCTACCTGGAACCGTTCTCCACCCTGCTCACGGCCTACCTGCTGCTGGGCGAACGGGCCGCCGCCACGGCCTTTGCCGGCGGAATGTTCATCCTTGCCGGGGTTTACCTGCTGGGTTTAAATAATAAGAAGGCCGGGGAGGCGCTTAACTATGCCTGATAAACCGCCGCGCGCGGATTACGCGGAGCTGACCGCCCGGTTCGGGCCCTTTTGCCTGTTAAACGAACCCGCGCGCAACTTTACAACCTACAAGGCCGGGGGGGCCGCCAGGGCCCTGGTAAAACCCGCCTGTGCCGAAGACTTCGTCTGGCTGGCCGCCTGGTGTGCCCGGCGGCGCCTGCCGCTGTTCACGCTGGGCCGCGGGTCCAACGTGCTGGTAAGCGACAAAGGCCTTGACGGCGTAACGGCCCTTACCGAAAGGCTGGACGCGCTGGAATTTTCCGGTAATACGGTAAAGGCCCAGGCCGGGGTGCTGTGGGACGACCTCGCCCGCGCGGCCGCGCAAAAAGGGCTGGCAGGTTTTGAAAAAACTTCCGGCATACCCGGTTCTGTGGGCGGGGCGCTGCGCATGAACGCCGGCGCTTTCGGCCAGGAAGCCTTCGACCGC
>MGVB01000130.1:0-1014 GCA_001800275.1 Elusimicrobia bacterium RIFOXYA12_FULL_57_11 | reverse complement strand
GGCTACAGGCGGGTGGACGGCCTTGAAGGATTTATACTGCTGGGCGCGGCTTTTGAATTTCCGGCGGCGCCGCCGGCGGGCCTGCTGGCGGAACGGGACCGCGTACTGGCCGCCCGCGCCGCCAAACAGCCGCTGGACCTGCCTTCGGCGGGGAGCGTGTTCAAACGTCCGCCGGGGGATTACGCCTCGCGCCTTATAGACGCGGCCGGTTTAAAGGGCCTGCGCTCCGGCGGGGCCCAGGTTTCGGCCAAGCACGCCGGCTTTATTGTAAACGCCGGCGGCGCTTCCGCCACCGATATTTATACCCTGATGTGCGAGGTGCGCGCCCGTGTAAAGGCGGCCGCCGGCGTTGAACTTGAACTGGAGCAGCTGTTGTTAGGGGAATTTCCGCGATACAACGAAGTTTTTCAGCTCGGCGGAGAATAATTTGAAAAGCAGCGCCAGCAGTGCGACCCCCGCCAGCATAAGCGGTATGCCCAGGATGGCGCCTATCACGGTTGAAGTAAGCAGCCCGCCCGCCAAGAGCAGGGCCAGCGCCGCCACGCCCAGCCCCGCGGCTATAAGCATTTTAAGGCGCGTAAAAAGGCCGGGCGCGGCTGACGGGCCTGAGACCGGCGCCCGGGGGCCTTCCGGCCGGGGCGCGCCGCCGCCCTGGTGCACCAGTTCCGCTTCCACGCATTCTTCGTTGCGGGCGATATCCTTTTCTTCCATTCCCTGATTATACAAAACGCCTGCCCTTACCCTTGCGAACGTTTATTGTATAATTCGCTTAGTGACGTTATGAAAAAGAACACCTGTTTTGCCCTGGCGGCCGCGGCGCTGCTGGCCGGCCTTATCTGCCGCGCGCCCGCGCGCTGCGAGGACGAGGCTCCGGCCAACGCCCTGCTGCTTATGCCGTCGGAAAAAACCGCCTTTGATCCCCGTTTCCAGGAATTTCTTAATAAGAACGGCGCCAGGCTTACCACGGCTTTCCCGCCGTCCGCTTTTATAGGCCATGTGCCCAGGGGGCTGGAC
>MGVB01000129.1:32091-33974 GCA_001800275.1 Elusimicrobia bacterium RIFOXYA12_FULL_57_11 | reverse complement strand
ACCCCCCGGTAAAACCCGTTGCGGAAGGGAGGCTCCAGCCGCGGCGGCTGGAGGGAAACCACGCAAGGGTTTCCTCTTCCGGGTTTTGCCGGGGGGTGTCCCGCCCGCGCCAAAGGGCGCTCAAATTACTTTTACCAGAAAATAAAAAGGGCGGAGCTTTTGGCTCCGCCCTTTTTTCGGTTTCTGGTTTGCCTGCCGCTCAGACCAGGCCCTGGGCCATCATGGCTTCGGCTACCTTCTTGAAGCCGGCTATGTTGGCGCCCGCCACGTAGTTGCCCGGGATGCCGGCGTCTTTGGCCGCGGTCACGCAGGCGTTGTGGATGTTCACCATTATGCCGTGCAGGTGTTTGTCCACTTCCTCGCGGCTCCAGCTCATGCGCAGGCTGTTCTGGCTCATTTCCAGGCCGGAAGTGGCCACGCCGCCGGCGTTGGAGGCCTTGCCGGGGGCGAACAGGAGCTTCGCGTTCTGGAACACGGTAACGGCTTCGGGCGTGCAGGGCATGTTTGCCCCTTCGGTAACGCATATGACGCCATTCTTTACCAGTTCCTTAGCGTCGTTCTCGTTCAGTTCGTTCTGCGTAGCGCAGGGCAGGGCGACGTCAACCTTTACTTCCCACGGCTTTTTGCCGGAGTGAAATTTGCCGCTCTTGAACTTTTCGGCGTAAGGAGCAACTATGTCCTGACCGGTAGCCCGCAGGTGTAACATGTATTCCCACTTGTCGCCGGTTATGCCCTCGGCGTCGTGGATGTAGCCGTCCGGGCCGGAAATGGTGACCACCTTGCCTCCCAGGTCGTTGACCTTCTGCACCGCGCCCCAGGCCACGTTGCCGAAGCCGGAAACGGCCACGGTCTTGCCCTTGAAGCTGGTGCCTTTGGTCTTAAGCTGCTCTTCCGCGAAATATACCACGCCGAAGCCGGTGGCTTCGGGGCGTATCAGCGAGCCTCCCCAGGTAAGGCCTTTGCCGGTGAGCACGCCCGTGAATTCGTTCTTCAGACGTTTGTACTGGCCGAACATGTAGCCGATCTCGCGGCCGCCCACACCGATGTCGCCGGCCGGCACGTCCGTGTCGGGGCCGATGTGGCGGAACAGCTCCGTCATGAAGCTCTGGCAGAAGCGCATAACTTCGGAGTCGGATTTGCCTTTAGGGTCGAAGTCCGCGCCGCCCTTGCCGCCGCCCATGGGCAGCGTGGTCAGAGAGTTTTTGAAGATCTGCTCGAAGCCCAGAAACTTGAGGATGCTCAGGTTCACCGAGGGGTGGAAGCGCAGGCCGCCCTTGTATGGGCCGATGGCGCTGTTGAATTCCACGCGGAAACCGCGGTTGATGTGTATTTCGCCCTTGTCATCCTGCCAGGGTACGCGGAAAGTTATGGCCCGTTCCGGCTCTATTATACGGTCCAGTATCTTAGCCTTGATATATTCGGGGTGCTTTTCAAGCACGGGTGTAAGGGTTTCCAGCACTTCTTTTACCGCCTGGTGGAATTCTTTTTCGCCGGGGTTCTTGTTAACCACGTGGGACAGCAGCGCGTTGATATAATCATGCGCGGACTTCTTGCCTTTCTCTGCTACCGCTGAGGTGTTAGACATAAGTTCCTTCCTTTTTTTTATTTTGAGGCTGAAAAACAGAAAACAAAATCGAAATGCCGCTGAACTTATATTACAAACCTAAATATGGGTTGTCAACAACGGGTCTCCGTTATAAAAAAACGGAACCATTCCGCCGGATTTTTATGTAATATTTGAGGGCATGAATTATACGTTCGCTCTTGGCGCCGCTCTGCTTTTTGCCGTTTCCATTCCGGCTGGCAAGCTGCTGTTGGCGCATTTGAAGCCATTTCAGCTTTCCGCCCTTTGCTACCTGGGCAGCGGCGCCGGCCTGCTGGCC
>MGVB01000129.1:0-32077 GCA_001800275.1 Elusimicrobia bacterium RIFOXYA12_FULL_57_11 | reverse complement strand
CCCGCTGGATCGGCGCGACCTGCCGTATGTAGGGGGTTTTGTCCTCGCCGGCGGTGTGCTGGCCCCGCTGCTGTTATTTACCGGCCTGAACCTGTCGTCTTCGTCTTCGGCTTCCATGCTGCTTAATTTCGAACTAGTGTTCACCTCGCTGATCGCCGTAATTGTTTTCAGGGAGCACGGCGGGCGGCGTTTCTGGGCGGCGGCCGCGTTGATAACCTGCGGGGCCTGTGTGCTTTCCTGGGAAGGCGGGGGGATAAGGTTGGGACCGGGGGCCGTCTTGGTGCTGGCTTCAAGTTTGTTCTGGGCGGTGGACAATAACCTTACCGCCCGTGTGTCAATTAAGGACCCTGTAATACTTGGCGCTATAAAAGGCCTGGCGGGTGGCGCTGTGAACGGCCTGCTGGCGCTCTATTTGTACGGGAGCTTCCCGCCCTGGAAGTCCGTTCTTGCCGCATTGGCCCTGGGTTTTGTGAGTTACGGCGCAAGTCTTGTTCTTTTTATCATGGCGATGAGGGGCCTCGGGGCATCCAGGGCCGGCGCTTTTTTTGGTTCGTATCCTTTCATGGGCGCGGCACTGGGCGTGCTAGTGTTAGGAGAGCCGTTCACGGCGCGCCTGCTGGCCGGCGGCGCCCTTATGCTGGCGGCTTTTCTTGCTTTGGCGCTGGAGCGCCACGCCCACGTCCACCGGCATGACCCGCTGGCGCACGACCATGCCCACGCGCACGGTGACGGGCACCATGCCCACGCGCATGAGGGATTTATCGAACCAAAGCATTCCCACCTTCACCGGCACGATCCCGTGGAGCATGCGCACCCGCATCTTCCGGACGCGCATCACCGGCACGGGCATGTGTGACTTTGCGCCATATAATGTTCTATACTTTTGCAAGCGCGGTGCCTGTCGTTAACGGCTTTGCGGGGAGTCCCGTCCGCTTTTTATTTTTGACGCTATGAAAAAGATGTCTTTTGTCAGTGCGGCCATGGTTCTTGCTTTGTCCCTTCCGGCTTTGGCCGGGGAATTTCGTGACAGGAGCGAGAAAATAGCCGTGGATTTCCCCGCGGGCTGGACTCAGGGGAAAAGTGACGACCCGTTCGTTACGCTGAAGCTGGAAAAGGGGCGGTCCACTTTCGAGTTCGCGAAGCAGGAGTCTGAGCTGAGCGATTACTACCTTAAAGCCCGTGTCAAAGAGAACGTCGACTCCCTGCGCGGCAAAGGCGCCGTTATTTACGGCGACATAAAAACACTGACGCTGCATGGTGTTGCGAGCGCCCATTACGCGGCATATGAGATGTTCGGTAACCAGGCCTGCATGGCTTTTCTTACTTACAACGGGGTTTCTTATTCGGTGGCCGCCATCAATATCGCGGAAGGAGACTTCCGCGGCGTACTTTCTACTGTGCGCAAGCCCGGGGAGAATGTAGAGCTTTCAAAGCGGCCAAAAGTCGTCCGCGTAAAAAAGGAAGCGGCCGAAGCGGAGGAGCCCGGGGGTGACCCCGGCGCGAAGAATGTCAGCGGCCCGGAGACGGAAGCGGCGGTTTCCAGCGCCGCTGTGGCCGCCTCCAGTTTGACTTCTGCGGAGGCGGAGCCGGGGGTGGCCGTTGTGGATGCTCCCCCGTCCGCGGCGCAGTTGGTCGCCGATTCCGCCGGCCGCGCTGCGCATGACCTGTTCGAGGAGCTGGCGAAAAAGACCAGGGACAAATCGGCTGCCCCCTACTACGAGCGCAAGCCCCTGCCGGTCATTTTCTGGGGCGGGCTCCTGGCTTTCTGGTTCCTGGGGTCTTTCCTGGCGCGCTCCATGGCGTCATCTTATCGGAATCCCAAGCTGTCTCCTCCCCCGGCCGAGGTCCCGCCGGACTTCTTTTTCCCATTTATCGTTTCAAGGGCGGCCACCATAAAAGACGTCACGTATAGCGTGGTTACCAGGCAAAAACAGCTGCTTATGGCGTCGTTCCAGTATGGGCACGAAATTTATTTTGTGGTCGCTGTTTATGGCTGTCTGTTCTTCCACGCCGCCTGGAGTGTGCTGGACTTTACCGGCCGCGGGGCTGCCGTGATAGACGCTTTTTTATGGCTGCCTGGCGGGCGCTTCTTCGCGTCCGTGCCCGAAGGTGTGTTTATCGTGCCGCTTTTTATGGGCATTATCTCGTACGCGACGACGAAACGCGTAATGTCCCTTTATGACGCGCAATCTAACCTTGTGATGGAGGCTGCCCGGGAAATAACATACTGCCTCATACGTGACGGGTCCGGAAAAGAGGTTGCGCGCCTGGTTCCCAAAAAGGGCGCTCCCGCCCGCAGGTGGGATTTTGTGGATACGGATAACCTCGTGATCTTTGCGATACAGGACGATTGTCCCAGGATCCGCCTGATGCGGAAGCTTTTCGGCAACCTGGGCGGCGCGCTGAGGGCCCGCTATGGTATTTTTGTCCAGGACCGCAGGGCCGGGTTTGTTTTCCTGGACCCCTCTTCTCCGGACCGTTTCCAGGTGCACATGGATTACGATTTCGCCCGCCTCGCGCATCCGGCGCAGATTCTGATAGCGCTGCTGTATGTCATCTCCAGAGAGAAGGACCCGGTCTACCCGTCTCCGTTTTAAAGGCGTGCCCTGTAAAGAATCTTAATCTTCCGGCTAATAATATGGCTATTGAGTTTTTGTATGGTTTTAATACCGCCGAAGAGGTGCTTGCTGCCGGCCGCCGCCGTGTTTTACGTCTGTATCTGTCGCGCGGGGAAGGCGGGCAGCGCGTGCGGGACCTGGTGGCGCTGGCCAGGGATAAGGGGGTGCCCGTGGATTTTTGCGACCAGCGTACTCTGGAGAAACTCGCCAGGGGCGGTAATCACCAGGGCGTGATGGTGGAAGCTGAAATGCCGGGCAAGGTGGATGTCGATGGCGCCATAGCGCTAGAGAAAGACCTGAAAAAAACTATCTGGGCGGGGTTGGACGGGATCACTGATCCCATGAATCTGGGGGCGATAATAAGGTCGGCCGCGTGTCTCGGGGTCTCAACGATCATCCTGCCGGAGCGGCGTTCCGCGGGCCTTACGCCTACCGCGCAGAAGGCGGCCTCCGGGGCGGCAGAGCGGCTGAACGTTATAGAGGTCGTCAATCTTAACCAGACTATAATAAAGCTGAAGGAAAAAGGTTTCTGGATTTACGGCATGGAGATGGGCGGCAAGCCCCTGCCGCAAGTGGATTTTACGCTGCCGGCGGTTATCGTTATAGGTTCCGAGGGTTCCGGGCTGCACGCAAAAACCCGCGAGCATTGCGATGAGCTGATCTCCATTCCGCAGAAAGGCGGCGTGGAAAGCCTGAACGCCGGCAACGCCGCTGCGATAGTCTTCTACGAGCTCTCCAAAAAAATATAGTGCCAGGTGAGGTCGCCGGAGGGGGGCCCCGGGGTCTGGCTATCAAAACACGTTCGGCCACACCGTGGCCTCACTCCTCCTCAGGCCTCGGCGCTACGCAAGCCTCGGCCTTCGGAAGGTTTTGCTAGCCAGACCCCGGGGCCCCCCTCCGGTCATCTGCGGCTCTCCATTATCAAGTTATAAAAATGAAGCGCGGGCACTTGCCCGCGCTGCTGTCTCCCTCAAAAGGAAGGAGCGGAAAGCAACCGTCGATAAGGTGTTCCGCTCCATGGATAGTATAGCAGATTTATACGTTTTGTCAAGGGGGGTTCTTGACATGTCAAGCTTTTGGCTGGAGCGGGGGGCTTGGGCGGTGAGTCGGGAGGCGGCCGGGTGTCAGCGCAAAACCAGGAGATAGAGTTCTCCCGGTGCTTTCATGGACGACGCTTCCGTCTCCGCGGTGGCGCCGGAGCCCCAGAAAAGATCTACCCGTCCTGGGCCGCGTATGGCCGAGCCGGTATCATGGGTGGTTATAAAGCGGGTGAATTCCCTGAATTCAAGTCCCTCGGGCCGCGCTACCGGCCGTCTGGTTTTTAACAGGCCCGGCAGGCCAAGCGGGATGTGCGCCGGGTCGATAGCTATGGAGCGGCCCGGCGTCAGCGGCCGGCCTATGGCTCCGTAGGGGAGGCTTTCTTTCGGCCTGGCCTGGAAAAAAATATAGCGCGGATTCAGGTCCGTAAGCCGCTCTTCCCTGTCTGCCGGCAAACTGGAAAGGTAGCTGATGAAATCCTTGAAGGACATCGCGGGCGTCTCGCCGCAGTCAATCAGGATTTTTTGAACGCTGCGGAAGGGCCAGCCGTTGGCCCCGTTAAAGCCCGCCCGCAGGTGGCCGCCGTCCGGGAAGCGCAATATCCCCGAGCCCTGTATCTGCATGAGCATAAGGCGGGCCGGGTGTTCGGTCCACACCAGCTCCAGCTCCCTGCCGGCCAGCGCCCCGGAGTGTATTTCCTGTGCGGAATAATGGCGGACCAGGGTTCCAGCCTCATTGTAGCGTCCGTAGTCGAAATCCGCGCCCATGGCGGGGGTGGTCTTTACCAGGTCGGCCGGTTTCAGGTGTATGGCATACCTGTTCTTCTCGTCCCGGTTCCTTGAGACCTGTATGTCCGCTTCGTAATAACCCGTGATGACGGTTTTCCCTGTGCCGTCGTCGGCGGAGGCTCGGTAAACGCGGAAGCGGGCTTGAAGGGCTTTAAGGAGCTCTTGCGCCGGTATGTCCGTGGAAAGTATCTCTATAAGCGTGTTTACGGTGTTGCGCAGATGTGCCGCTGTGTAGGTGTCCGCGCCAAGGGTTATCTTTGCGCTGTCGGGTCGGGAGTTCCAGTAGTCGAGGCTGGTGCGCAGCGCTTCCAGCAGGCCGGCCCTGTCCAGGTCGTCCGCCGGGAGGGGGAGGGAGGCCGCGCCCGCTTCGGATACTTCCCTTACCGCCGGCGGGGAATCCGGGTAGGGGTCCGTAGCCCGCAGGGCGTTGAGCTTCGGGCAGGCGTCCAGGGTGTCCGCCGGAAGGCCGGGGGAGGGGGCGCGGAACTGCGCGGTTTCGGCGGCATTCTGCCAGCGAAAAGCCTGGGCGGCTTGTCCCGGGGTTATTGCGTAAAGGGCGATGATGGCCGTGATGAATAATGGCATGGCTGTCGGCAGACTGTATTGAATGCTACAAAAATGGACGGTTCCCGGCAATATCGCGGCGTCGGTGCCCGTTAATTTGCCAGTTCATGTATCTCGGCCGGCTCGCTGTAGCCTTTGAATTCCATCAGGCCCAGGCCCCGGTAGGTGAAGTCGGTCCTGGTCCTGTTTCGAACGGCTGCGGAAACGTAGATGGCGCCAGCCGGGGCTTTGCCCTGCAACCGTGAGGTGAAGTTTACAGTGTCCCCGATCACGGTGTAGTCCATGCGGGATTCCGATCCCACGTTCCCGGCTATTACGGGGCCGCAATGCACGCCTATGCCTACGCCCAATGTGTTTCCTCCCGCGGTTTCCTGCTCCTTGTTGAAGAGGATGATTTCCTTCTGCATCTCCATGGCGCAGGTCACGGCCCGCTTTTCAGCGTCCGGCTGGTCGAACGGGTCGTTGAATACCACGATAAGCGCGTCGCCCACGAATTTGTCCAGCGTCCCGTTGTGCCTGAAAACAATATCCACCATGCGCCGGAAGTAGCTGTTAAGCAGTTTTAACAGGGCTTCCGGTTCCATAGCTTCCGACATGGGAGTGAAGCCGCGGATGTCGGATATGAGAATAGCTACGTGCGTGCGCCGGCCATCCTGCATTGTGGCACCGCCGTCGGGGGAATCGAGTATCTGCCGCGCTACCTGGTGGGAGACGTATCGCAGGAGGGCGTTTTCGGCCAGTTCCCGGCGTACCAGGCTGTCGGCGAATTTCAGCACCAGGCCCCGCATCTTCTTGACTACGTAGCTTACGATTACGCCCATAACCAGCATGGCTATTATATGTATACCCGCGGCGTAGGTGGAAACGGACGGGATGCGCGGATTGCCGAAAGAGGACCACCATACGGCGGCGTAGCCCGCGGCTGAAAGTCCGGTAACGGCCAGGATGGCCCGCCTGCTGTAGCGCAGGGCTGAATGCGCTATTAAAAGGTAGTAGAGCGAGATCAGGGGGCCGCTGTTGGCCTCAAGCGCTATTATTATGAACGTGAGGAAGAGGACGTCCACCCCGGTGGAAACGTACTTCATCCACCTGGCGTACGCGCCTCGCAGGTTCACCTGATGCCAGGCCATGAGGGCGAACGTTTCCCAGGCCACAAGCGTCCAGAGCGTGCGCGCGTGTATGCCAGGTTCCACTGCATGCAGTACGTGGTAGTTCAGCAGCTCATCCGCAAAAAATACCGCGATAGCCGCCAGACGTATTATGTTTACTTTTTGTTCGCCGCTTTTTTCTTCTTCCGCGAATAATGCGTTTATTTTTTCGTTTATCATGTGTCTTGCCGGGCGTGGCGTTGTGGTGTTTCAATCAACCGTTATTATAGCCTTAGGAAAGCCGCCTGCGCAACCTGGCCGGGTGGCCGGTTTTCGGCGGTGAGAGGAGGGGTGTTATGGTGTTTTTTTCTGGGCCTTGACAGGTAAAATGCCCTCTGTTATACTCGGAGTGCGGTCTTGATCTCTTTGGTGTGCGCCGATCGGTGCAGCGTGTGGTCAAGCTGGTTTCGGTCAGCCTGGTTGTGCGGTTGGGCTTCGGGGGTTTGCCCCGGCCCCGGCGCGGTTCCCCGGCCTGCCCCGTATATCCGGCCCCTGTGCCGTGTGAAGAGCCCCCGCTTCCGGGGGCTCTCGCTTTTCCATGCGCCGCGCCAGGAACCAGGCTGTGAAATTGCCGGCAATG
Organism: Elusimicrobia bacterium RIFOXYA12_FULL_57_11; assembly: GCA_001800275.1. Lineage (GTDB taxonomy): Bacteria > Elusimicrobiota > Elusimicrobia > Elusimicrobiales > UBA9959 > UBA9959. Next base: position 25,341 of record MGVB01000129.1, on the reverse strand, counting down.
TGCACGTGGAGGGGAGGGTTTATGTGGCGGGCTATAGCTATAGAAGTTTTATCTTTTCCGTTTACGGCGCTTGCCTTTATTGCCGGCTGGGCGTTCAGGGATATTCGTTTCGGGGTGCTGGCCGGAGCCGTGGTTTTTACGATTTTTTTTATTGCCGCGCTGGCCAGTATTTTTTTTATCAGGACTTACAGCTATACCGATTCGGCGCTGCCCCCGGTTTTCGCTTTACTGTGGTCCGCGGTCCTCGCCCCGTTCAGTTTCGGGGGCAGCCTGTTTTCAGCCCCGGCCTTTATCGGGGCGGGGATAATGCTGGGGGCCTGTATGGCCATGGCCAAGCGTTACGCTGTGGAGAAAAAATGGCTGCTGTTCCCCGCGCTGGTTTTTTTATACGAGATGCTGCCAGTGAATATACCGGGCCAGTTTGATGACATGTTCGCCCTTACAGGCGCCGCCGGTTATTTGCTGGCGTTATTCCTGCGCCGGGTGCTGCCCGGGATACTGGCCGACCTGGCCGGCAGAAGAAAAGCCGGGTAACAGCCGCGTATCGGTGCTCAATTTATGGCGTTTATTGCGGCCTCGGCGGCTTTTACGAGCACTGAAAGCGGCAGGGACGGGGGAATGGCCCCGGAGTGCTTTTCCCGGGCGATTGTTTCCGTGGCAAGTTTCTTAAGCACTTCGAGCGCGGGATTTGAGTTTCTGCCGGCAAATGCTTCGAACGCCGTAACAAGGGTTTTCTTTTTTATGCTCATAGTTATACAGATGTTGGGGGAGCTTGCCCTTTTGCCCGGGCCGGGGTAGGCCTTTTTACCCTTTGACAGGGGGCGCTTTTTGATTAGAATTTAATCATGCTGAACAAACTATCCAGAAGTTTTATCCTTATTTTTTCAATTACCGTTCTGCCACCTGTTTTCGGCGCCGCCGTTTCATTCGGGGAGTTTTACTCCGGCGCGGATATTTACGCGGACGCCAAGGCGGGCGCGGCCGGCCATTACCTGGCTATCCCGGCGCTGGACCTCGGCGCGGTACCTGCTGCGCCGGCCCCCGGGTCGGCGAAGGATCTGGCGGATTTTGAGGCGCTGTTCGCCTGGCAGGCAGGCCGCACACAGGACGACTGTACGCGCGCCAGGGCCGAAATGGAGCATTCTTACGAAGTGTTTTTTGGCAAGATAACCCCTTTTATCAGCCCGCAGCCGGCCGCGGTGCGGGAGTTCTTTGGAAATGTGGGCGAGGATTCAGTGGCCGCGCACCGCTACATGAAAGATATCTACAAACGGCCCCGGCCATTCCTGCGCGACGAACGGCTTAAACCCTGCATAGCCAGGGTAAGCGGTTACGCTTATCCCAGCGGCCACGCAACCATGTCGCGGCTGTTCGCGCTCATACTTGGAGACCTTGTGCCTTCCAGGCGCAGGGAATTTCTGGCCCGCGCCGATGAGGCGGCACTGAACCGCGTTATAGGCGGAGTGCACCATCCCACTGATATCGAAGCCGGAAGAATACTCGCCAATGAACTTTACCGCAATCTTTCAAAAGCACCGGAATTTGCCGCTGACATGAACGGCCTGCGCCGCTATCTTCGCTGAAGCCGGGCGTGACGACAGTTTGGGAGCGTTTGATGAAAAAAAATTCAGGGGCCGCGTTGTTGGTTTTGATCGTTGTTTTCTCTTCGGCGGCGCACGCCCTGGACCTCAATAACCCGCTTCCAAACTGGCTGGACCCGTCCCGTGAACAGGCAGGCAAGCCTCTCCCCGGCAGTTCTTCTTCAGCTATTGAGCCCGCGGTGCCGCCTGCCGGTTTCCGTATCCCGGCGGAATATGAGCCGGTGGGTGCGGTAGTTATAAGTTGGGCGGGTTATACGGACATGCTCACTTCCGTGGCCAGGGCCGTAACCGGCCCGGGCAAGGCGCAGGTTTTTGGCGTGTGGGCTCCTGAAACGCTCCCGGGTGTTCCGGCCGGCCGCTATAAAGCTTTGGATATTCCGGTAGATACGGTATGGGTCAGGGATTACGGTCCTTTCGGCCTGACCGGCCCCGGCAGGCTGGGGATAGTGGATTCGGTTTACAGGCATTACCAGTACCGGCAGTCCGACGACGCTATGCCCGCCAGCCTGGGCAAGACCATGGGAGTCGATGTTTTCGGGGTGAAGGTCATATTGGACGGCGGGAATATCATGTTCGATTCAAAGGGGAATTTATTCATGACACGGCGCACCTATTCCTGGAATTCCTCCATGAGCCAGGAGCAGGTTGACGCCGCTTTAAAAGCTCAGTTCAAGGCGAAGAATATCTACACTTTTGATTATGCCGGCTACCCCGGCCAGCCAAAGGACGGCACAGGGCATATAGACATGTTCATGAAGCTGCTTAATGACCATACGGTTTTGATCTCGGCGGCCGATTCGGAACCGTTTAAATCCAATTCCGAGAAGGCGCAGGCGTGGTTCAGGGGCCGTACCGCCGCGGACGGGCAACCGTATAGAATATTGACCATAAAAGGCTGGGAAAATTCGGGGACCTGGTATACCTACACCAATTCGCTGATAGTTAACAACACGGTGCTGATGCCTTCTTATTCCGGGCGTTCCGCGGAGGAAGCCCAGGCCGCCGCCGCATACAGCTCCGGCATGCCGGGAGTCAGCGTTATCCCCATAAATTCGGATTCCAGCATAACCGCGGGAGGTTCCATACACTGCGTAACGCAGACTATTCCCGCGCTGCCGGCAGGGCGCCCGGGGGGCTTTCCCGTGGCAGCTCCTCAAGCGCCTGCCCGGGATTTCTCTTACGCTCCGGGAGAGGTTCCAGCGCTGGCCAGGCTTGAAAACCAGGAGCCTTTTTAAAAGCTCCTCATCTCCGGTGTCTTTGTCGTCCTTACTTTTATTGTAGAATTCTATATACATGCTGAAGGCCAACGCTTTTACCAAGGTTGCCTGCCCTGCCGCTATTGTTGCCGGGCTGGCGTGGGCGCTTTGGTTGTGGCCTGCGCATTTCCTGTGGCTCTATCCGGCCGCGGGGGCGCTGTTCATCTGGTTCCACTGGTCCGGGGAAAAAGAAGTTAAATATATTTTCCTGTTTTTGGTGACCGCGGCCGGCTTCAGTCTGCCTAAGCTGGTCCCGGGCGGGGATTCTTTTTTGGGTATGGCGGCGGCTATGGTGGAAGTCCTGTGCCTGTGGCTGCTTTTTTTCGCTTTAGCCCGGGCCGAGAGCTTGCGGCGCGCCGCCGGGGAAAAACTGGCCGCCGGGGAAGCGGAGGCCGCCGTGAGGATAGGGAACCTCACGGATGAACTGGCCCGCTACCGCCTTCACCAGGAAAGCACGTTGGCCCGCATACGCGACAAGGGCGCCCTGGCTGCTTCCGTACAGGATATAGGCGCGGCCTCGACTCCCGACGAGATAAAAGAAAGACTGGAAAACCTCCTTAAAAAGTATTTTCCCGGAGCTGCGATAGAACTGCATTCAGGGGCGCCAAGGGATTTCGCCGACACCTGGGTGGCCGAGCGCAAGATCCCGCTGTTGGTGCGCAATTCCGAAGCCGACAGCCGGTTTCCCCGCGGGTTTTTCGGCGCAGGGCAGCGCTCCATGATGGCGCTGCCGCTGCATCTGTTCGGCGCCCTGGTGGGTTTTGTGCGCGCTTGCGCCCAGGAGCCTGACCGTTTTAAGGCGGAGGACCTGCGCGGCGCGGAACTTTTCTGCGCGCTGGCCGGGGTCAGTATGGAAAATATCTACCTGTTCGAGAAAGTGCGCGAACTGGCCATAAAGGACGGTTTGACCGGGTTGTATACCCATCGCGCTTTCCAGACCCGCCTTGAGGAGGAAATCCTCCGCGCCGCGCGGGCCAGGACGCCGTTCGCGCTGATTATGGCGGATATCGATCATTTCAAGAGCTATAACGACACTTTCGGACACCAGGCGGGGGATGCGGTACTTAAAGTTGTGGCTGAAGTCCTGGCCGGGGGAGTGAGGGAGGTGGACTTTACCGCCCGCTACGGAGGCGAAGAGTTCGCCCTGATAATTACCGGGGCCGGTAAGGCGCAGGCCGCCGCGGCTGCCGAAAACCTGCGCCTGGCGCTGGCCGGGCGCGCTTTTTCTTTTGGCGGGCGCGACGCGCGCGTTACGGCTAGTTTCGGCGTGGCGGAGTTCCCTTCCGAGGGTGCGGTTTCCAGCCAGCTTGTCCGCGCCGCAGACGAGCGGCTTTTCCGCGCCAAAGAGGCCGGCCGCAACAGGGTGGTGTATGAATAACCCCGAGTTGTGGCTTGCCGCCGCCGCCGCCGCGCCTCTGCTGTCTTATTTCCTGGGACGGTTGAACCGCTGGGCGGGTTTGGGCTCCGGGCTTGCGCTTTTCGGCGTCTCGTCCGCCATGTTGCGGGACCAGGCCGGCGCGCCGTTCGCCGTGCTGGCGCTTTGGACGGCCGCGGCGCTGGCTCATTCCGTATTTCTTAACGGCCGGTCCGGGCTGATGCCGGGCCGGTCCGGGCTGGATGCCTCATTAAAAAAAGCGGCGGTCCTCGAAAAAGAACTGGCGGCGGTAAAAGAAGCGGCGCGCCTTGCCGCTTCGGGCGAAAAAAGATCTTTGGCGGTATATTCGGCCGTAAAACTTCTTTCCGAGACCGTGGACCCTTCTGCCGCGGGTCGCCAGCTGGGGAAATACCTGTCAGATTATTTTTTAACGGAAGAAACCGCGCTGTACCTTGCGGGGAACACTCCGGGCGAGCTGGAGCTTTTTGCGCAGGGAACTTTGGGTTCCCAACTGCCGGCGTTGCCGGAACTTATTGCGGCTGCAGGGGGAGTCCCGCGGGCGCCGGTGTCCGTTTCCGGCTTTGTGGTCGCCCCCGTCCACGCTTCCCTGCAGGCGGCGGAGACTGTTGCCCCGGCGTTGGGACTGATAATCTGCCGGGAGCGTTCTGCCGCCGACGCGGAGGCCGCCGCCCGGTTTGCCGGGGAGATTTCCTTCGCTCTTAAACGTGTGCAGCTTTTTAAACAGGTGGAGTGGCTTTCCCTTACGGATGGCCTCACGGGGTTGTGGCGCCGTAGTACGCTTGACGAGAAGATCAAGGAAGAAATACGACGTTCTTCGGCTTTTAAGACCAGCATGGGGTTTATGATAGCGGATATCGATCATTTTAAGAACCTGAACGACACTTATGGCCACCAGTTCGGGGATGCCGTTCTTAAGCGGGTGGCGCAGCTGCTGAAAGACGGGGTTTATGAAACCGATTTTGTGGGGCGTTACGGCGGAGAAGAGTTCGGCATAGTGCTGCCCCGCGCCGACGCCGCCGGGGTACTCAGGAAAGCGGAAACCATCCGGGCCCGTATAGAGGCTGAGGTCTTTTCCCAGGGGCTTGAAAAGGTGCGCCTTACCGTTTCTATAGGTATAGCGCATTTCCCCCGCGACGGGCGGACCCCGGCCGAGGTTATAGGCAGGGCGGACGCGGCGCTTTATGCGGCAAAAGAAAACGGCAGAAACAGGGTCGTTGACGCAGGCGGCGTAAGCTGAAGTTACACCAGGGAGGAATAAATGGAAGAAAATAACAGCAGCCGGTTGCCGGGAGAGCAGCCGGAGCAGGCGCCGACAACCGAGGCGCCGTTGAACGCCTCCCAGCCCGCGCAGCACTCAAAGACCAGAATCTGGTTGCGGGCCATAGCGGCCCTTTACGCCCTTTCACTGTTCGCGGCTTTTGCCGTGATCTCAAGGGCTGACGCCGCCCGCAAGCTGAAGCCTAACGACATGGATATCTCAAAACTTACCGGCCTGGTCCAGGGCAAAAAGGATGCCGTGGCCGTGATCCCTCTTTACGGGGTGATCACACAGGGGAGTTCTTCCAGGTCCTGGGAGCGCGGCAGCCAGCAGATAGCTAAACGCATACGGCTTATGTCGGAGAAAAAAGAGGTGAAAGCGATCCTGCTGGATATTAATTCTCCAGGCGGTTCCGTGGGCGCTGTGCAGGAAATATATTCTGCGGTACTGCGCGCCAGGAAGGAAACGAAAAAACCTTTTGTTGCCCGTTTCGGCGAAGTGTCTGCCAGCGGCGGCTATTATGTGGCCTCGGCCTGCGACCTTATTGTCGCCCAACCGGGCACCATAACGGGATCCATCGGGGTTATCTTCAGCGTCAGCAACTTTGAGGGCCTTATGAAAAAAGTGGGGGTTAAGAACGAGGCTATCAAATCCGGCAAGTTCAAGGATATAGGCTCCCCCGTGCGCGATATGACCCAGGAAGAACGCAAACTGCTGCAGGGGTTGATAGACGATTCTTACTCCCAGTTCGTGGCGGCGGTTTCGGAAGGCCGTAAAAAGACCGTGGAAGAAGTGAAAATCCTGGCCGACGGGAGGATCTATACCGGGCGCCAGGCCCTGGCCAATAAACTGATCGATAAGCTCGGTGACCTGCGCGACGCCCTGGACGCGGCCGGGGAATTGGCGAAGATCGGGAAGAACCCGCGCGTGATCACCGATTCCGATCCTTTTGAAAATCTTTTTTCGCTTATGGACAGCAAGCTGCAGCTGTTCGGGGCGAAGGCGGTGGCTGACGCGCTGGAGACAGGACCGCGCCTTGAATACCGCTGGTACGGGCGGTGAAAATATTTATCGCGGCCGGCGCCGCTTCAGGTGACTCCGGAGGGAATAATGGACCATTTTAATACTTTAGGGGCGGTTATAGAGCGGCCGGAGCTGCTTGCGTGTGAAGAACCGCCAGCGGACCTCGGGCGCGTGGGTCTGCTGGGCTATGTTGCGGGTGCCTTGGGGATATTCGTGTTTCTCCGTATGTTCTCGGTAGTGCTGCCGGGAATACTGTCTTTTCTTATGGTGTTGTTCTTTGTGCTGGCCGCAAACCTGCTGTTCGCCGCCCTAACGCACCTGTTTATGGAGCTTACCGGCGCCCGGGGGCGCGCCGCAAGGCTTTTCCTGGCGTTCGGATATTCGGACTTTTTCCTGGCGCTGCTTGTTCCTTTGGGTTTTTTCGCGAAGCTGGGCTCCCTTAACGCGTTCTTGTGTTTCTGCCTGTGCGCCGCCGCCGTTCTGTATGCGCGGGTCATGCTGGTGCGCAGGCTCTACCCGGTGTCCGCCAACAAAGCCGTGCTCTCGGTCTGGCTGCCTTACGCGGGTGTTGTCTGCCTGGTTTTTTTTGGTTTCACTTATTTCATGGCCTGGCTTATCTGGCTGATAATCTGACGCGGACCTGCTTTGGTGCGATGGTGACAGCGCCGGAATCAAAATTTCTATGTCAAAAATACCGCAGGTAAGTGAATTCGACGGGCTGCCGGTGGTCACCGCCGAGAAAATGAAATACCTCGATAAGAAGGCTTCTCTGGAGCATAGTATCCCTTCGTCGCTGCTTATGGAGAACGCCGGCCGCGCTATTGCCGGGGAAACCATCGAATTCGCCGCGCAGGAGCTGGGGAAGGTCCCGGGCGGGGTTAAGGTGGTAGTCTGCTGCGGAAAGGGTAATAACGGCGGTGACGGTCTGGTCGCGGCGCGCTATCTTCTGGGCGCGGGGGTCAGGGTCAGTGTATTTATCCTGTCTCCTAAGGAAACAGGGTATACGGAACTGGTGGTGAAGAATCTGCAGGCCGCCAAAGAGGCGGGCGTGCCGGTGGCGATGCTGCGCAAAGAGGACCTTGACGCCCTTGCCGTGGAATTTTCTTCCGCCGATATCCTGCTGGACGCCCTACTGGGGATAAGCGCCGTAGGCAAGCCTACCGGGCCGGTACACCGTGTCATACAGCTGATGAACAAGAGCGCCAGGCCCATAATAGCGGTGGACATTCCGTCCGGGCTCAGTCCGGATACCGGCCATCACAGCGGAGTTTATATAATGGCCCGGCTTACCCTTACGCTTGGTTTCGCCAAGACCGGGCTCATGGCCGCTCACGCGCAGCCGAACACGGGAAAAATAAAAGTGCTGCCTATAGGGTATCCGCAGGTGCTTATCGAGGAGGCTCGCGCTTAAAAGGCATATATGAAAATAGTCATCGCTGACGACGACCAGAATCTGCTGATGATGCTGCTCCCGCATTTTGAATTCCAGGGGCATACGGTGCTGCTGGCCATAGACGGGACCGAATTCATGCAAAAGATAACCGACACAAAGGCGGACCTGGTGATTTCGGATATAAACCTCCCGGTTTTCGACGGTATAGAGCTTTACCGGAAAACCCGGGCGCTGCCCGCCTACGCTGACGCGCCGTTTATCCTCTGGAGCGGGGTGGAACTGCTGAAAGGGGTCGCTCTCGTGGAGCAGGACCCCAAACTGCGTTTCCTTAAGAAACCGTTCGGCCTGGCAATGCTGCAGAGCGTTATGGATGACTTAATCCCGCCTCCTGTCTCCGGGGAGAATTAAAACTCCGGGGGGAGGCCGGCGCCGCCCGCTTCTGGCATCTGTCCAAAGAGGGATTTTTGGGCCCGCAGCGCCGCTGGAGTTAAGGAATAATCCAAATACCGGGGATAAGAAATGACAAAATCAATAGACGACGGCAGGAAAGGGATGAAGCTTCATACCAGGATACTCCTCGGTCTGCTGGCCGGGGCTTCGCTTGGGATACTCGCGAACACGCAGCTGGGCGGAAAGCATCCGCTTGTGGAATGGTTGAATTATTTCATTGCCGGTCCGCTGGGACAGATTTTTCTGCGCCTGCTCTTCATGATAGTGATGCCGCTGGTTTTTGCTTCAATAGCGATGGGCGTGGCCGGCCTTGGCGACCTGCGTCGCGTTGGCCGCGTGGGGGGGAAGGCGGTAGGGTACTTCCTTGTTACCACCTTCCTTGCCGCGGCGACGGGGCTGGTCTTTGTTAATGCCATACAGCCCGGCAGCGGGCTTGACCCTGCGGTCAGGAGCGAGCTTATGGCCACTTACGCCGCCGACGCCGAGAGTAAGGTGACGGCCTCACGGACCGGTAATTTCGGGGTTGAGACTTTTGTCAACATGGTTACGCGTAACCCGGTGAAGTCGGCTGCCGACGGGGACATGCTTGGAATCATATTTTTTGGTTTGATGTTTGGCGCGGCGCTGACGCTTATCCCGCCAGCCCGCGCAAAACCCATGATAGACGTGCTGGAGTCTCTCAATTGCGTGGTGATCTCCATAGTAGGGATGGCCATGAAGCTGGCCCCGTATGGCGTGACCGCGCTTATCTTCGGGGTTACGTCCCGTTTCGGTTTCGCGCTGCTGCTGCCGCTGGGCGGGTATGTGCTGGTGGTATTGGGCGCCCTGCTTTTCCACGCCGGGGTTAATATGTCGTTGGTACTGCGTTTTGCGGTCGGCATTTCCCCGGCCCTGTTCTTTGCCCGCGTGCGGTCGGCCCTGGTGACCGCGTTTTCCACCAGTTCCAGTTCCGCCACGCTGCCCACCGCGCTGGCCGCCGCGGAACAGGGGCTGGGCGTCCCGCCGCAGATAGCCGGTTTTGTGCTGCCGCTCGGGTCCACCATGTGTATGAACGGTACTTCTATTTTTGAAGGAATTACCGTTATCTTCCTGTGTCAGGTGTTCGGTATAGTCCTGACGCTGGGGCAGATGATAGTGGTGGTTGTTATGGCCGTTATAACCGCAGTGGGCGCGGCAGGCGTTCCCGGCGGCTCCATCCCGCTGATGGTGGGCATACTGGCTATGTTCGGGGTGCCGGGAGAAGGGATAGCTATAATTCTGGGAGTGGACCGGATACTTGATATGAGCCGTACTACGGTAAACGTTTATGGGGACCTCAGCGCCGTAGCTTATGTGGCGAAATCGGAAAAGCTTTGGAAAGCTTCAATGGTCCCTTCGGAGGCGCGGCAGGTCTGAGCCAGAGCTTACAGCGTTTTCGCAAGTTTTGCCGAAAGTTCGGCCAGGTGTTCGCGCAAGCGCGGCTGCTTTTTTTCAAGCAGCGGCAGCAGGGTCTTCCTTATCCAGTTGCGCCTGTAATGTTCGTCGTCGTTGGTGTGGTCTTTACGTGAGGGAAGGCCATTGGCTTTCAGGTAAACCTCTATATCCCGCCGCGCCACCGCCAGCATAGGGCGGATAAGCTCCACCCTGAACTTTCCTTTCCTGCACAGTTCCCGCCTGGCGGGTATGCCCAGCAGTCCTTTGGGTTCTGTCCCCCGCAGCAAATTCAAAAGAATGGTTTCGACGTGGTCGTCGGAGTGGTGCGCCGTGGCTACAAAGGCGTATTTTTTCTTCAACGCCGTGGCCGAAAGCAGCCGGTAGCGCGCGGTCCTGGCCGCCTGCTCGATGCCGGTGCCGGCCCTGGCGGCCAGTTTTTTGACGTCAGCGGAAAGTATGACGGTCTCTATCCCGTAATGTGCGCCGAGTTCCTTTACAAAAGAGGCGTCCGCGCCGGCCGCGGCGCCGCGCAGTTTGTGGTTGATGTGGCAGACGCACAGGCGCAGCCGGTGCGCACGCTCCTGGCCGGCAAAAAAATCCAGCATGACCACGGAATCCGGGCCGCCCGAGACCGCCAGCAACACAGACGCCCCGTCCGGGAACAGCTGTCTTTTGCGGACATTGGCCATCAGCTTGTTCCAGAGTTTTATGGTGACGGTCTTGCGTGAATCCATTATCCCATTATAATAAAAGCGCGCACATTTTTGATAAACTAACTGTAATGTATGGGTGAAATTCTGAAACTGGAGGACATAGATACCGGGAATGTGCTGAGCTATCAGGGCGCTGAATGGACCGTTTCCGAGAAAAGGGTCTGTGAACAATCCGGTTCTTACCTGGAGGTCCAATGGACGCTGCAGGGTTCTCCCGGAGGGGAAGCCTACCTGCTGGAAACGGAGGAAAAGGGAGACGCCGGAGCGACTGTGGCCTGGGTTTTTACGCGCCAGACGCTCCTGGAAAGCATTCTGTTCGAGAAAACTCCGGGACAGTGGGCGAATTTTAAAGAACTGGATATGCCGGCTTCCGCGCCGGCTTCCGTGAAGTTCGTTAATCAGTATTTTTCCTTCGAAGGTGAAACCTCCGTGCAGGCCGAGGACGATGAAGGCGACATGGTGCCCAAGCTCACCTGGGATTATTTCTCGGCTGACCGCAAAAGGAACCTGGCTATCGAGATCTGGAAGGAGCCGGACCGCGATTATCCCGAAGCTTACGACGGGATAGTGGTGGACCCTTCCACTTTTACAATCCTGGGGAAAAAAGCCCGCGTCTTCGCCGGCGCGGCGTTCGTGTCCGGAGACGAGGCGAAAGCCGGGTTCGGCGCGGTGGGGATCATCGGGTTTATTGGTATCACCAACGGGCTGCCTGTAGATTATTTTTTCTCTTTCGGGCCGGCCGCGGGAGTGCTGGCGCTTATGATGCTGCGGCGCCCGCCGCGCCATGTAATTATTTTTTCGGCCGTGGTATGGGCGGCGGTGGCCGCGCTGGTCTGGTTCAATGGTTTTGGTCTTTCTTTCTGGTACCTGACCGCGGTCTGCTCCGGGCTCTGCCTTGTGCTCACCCGGCTGCTGGCGGCGCTGGTCACGGGGCGGGAGCCGGGCCGCTATTACCAGGTAGCGCTTTTCGGGGCGTTCCCCGCCCTGTGGGTTTACAGTTTTCTGGAATACCTTGTTTATGCTCCGGGCCCGCGGGCTTTTTATCAGTTCGCCGCGGCTTTCATACTGCCGCTGGCGGCAACGGGGCTTTGCGTTCTTGCGGGTTTTCTGTCCGATAGCGCCGGGAGGGAAAGTGCCGGAACTTAAAGTGATAGAACATGGCGGCGCCCTCTCTTTTTATATAGACGGGAGCCTGCAGTTTAATACCCGTGATGAAGTCATCTACCACGAAACTCTTGTTCTGCCGGCGGCCTCCCTGGCGGCGGCCAGGTTCCGGCGGCCGCTCTCGGCCCTCGTTCTTGGCGGGGGTGATGGTTTGGCGTTAAGGGAGGTTTTGAAATTTAAAGAGGTGGTTTCGGCCGAACTTGTTGATTATTCCCCGGCCGTGCTGGAGCTTGGGCGCACGGCTTTTGCGCGTTGTAACGCCGGGGCCATGCGCGATCCCCGGGTCAGCGTCACTTGTTCCGAAGCCGGGGCTTTTTTGCGGGCCACAAAACGCAAGTATGACATTGTGCTGGCTGATTTCACTTTTCCCGGCGACCTTGCCGGGTGCTCTTTGTTCACCGGGGATTTTTTCAGCGGAATAAGCCGCGTACTTTCAAGGCGCGGTATTTTCGCGCTTAATGCCGTGTCGCCTGAAAAATTTTCGCCCGCATATTGGGCCATCTACAAGACCTTGCGCGCGGCCGGGCTCTATCCAAAGCCGCTGGCCGCTGACATCCCTTCGTTTTCGGAGCATGGTTACGGAAAGTGGGGCTTTTTCTTTTCGTCGCCGCGCGCCATTACCCCCATGGAGCTGGGCGCCCTGGGAATACCGGTGCCGGCCTCTTTCCTTACGCCCTCCGTGCTGCGTGAGAATATGCGTTTTGACCGGAAGACGGCCCTGTTCGGCGCCGGCATCGCCGCGCCGCTTAAACATCCCGCCGAGCTCCTTGCCCTCCTGAATATGCCGGAACCGTCCGCCGCCGGCTTGGACCGCCTGGATTTTTTCAGCCGCTCCAACCGCACTTTGCCCTGCGGCGGCTTCCCCGGAGATCCGGCGCTCTGGAGCGCGGAAACGCTGGCGGCGTGGGAAGACCGTCTGGCCGCCGTTCTGGCCGCCTTCGATTGGGACCGGCTGCTGGCCGAAGCCGGTACTATTTCGGGCCAGGCCGCCGCAAAACTCAAAGACGAGCTGGCTGATTTCAGGGCGGAACTGCCTTCGCTGTTTTCCGGCTCCGGCAGCGGAGCGCAGCGGGTTTACAGGGTGCTGGCGGCGCTCGCCATCCTCCTTATCATGATAAATATGGCTTACCCGGACAACGCGTTCGCCAAGGGTTACTCCTCCCGCAGCGGCGGCAGCGGGGCAGATATAGTTTTCTTCTCCAACAAAACCGTGACGCCGTATCACGGGCTGGTTTTTCAGTCCGCGGGGATGTATCACGGCTTTGTGCCCGACAGTTCCGGGAAGATGTATCCGCCAAAAACTTTTACTTTCAGGGAGGGGGGAGGCGCGCAGGCTACGGACGGGGCCGTGAAACAGGAAAAAACTTTTTACGCCCTTACTGATAATGTGCGGGTTTCCGCGGAAGGCAATCTCTTCATGCTGCTGGCGCCTCTGCCCTACATCCTGAAGCTGGAAGCTGAAAGTTTTATCCTGTTGAAGGAAAACGATCCCGCGCCTCTTTTCCGGTTCCATCCTGACCCGGAAACTGTGGCGAGCCTGGCTGTAAATATTCAGCTGCAGCAGAAGGCGCTGGAAAAAACCATGTCCGACCATGGCAAGTGGCTTGCGTGGGCCGGTCCGGCCGGGATGGTCCTGCCCCCTATAAAAGGGGAATCGCAGGAGGTCGTGAATATGCAGGCTATAAAAACGGCTCTCGGCAATGCCGCCGGCAAGCTGGGGCGCCCGGACCGGGAATCCGGGCAGTTGCCCTCGCGGTCCATGAAAATTGCGCCCGGGGTATATGTGTCTTTCGATACCGGCTCGGTAATGCTCCTGCGTGATGACGGGGATCTTGTCAGCTTTCCGCTGCCGGGAGTGCCGGCTTTCGAGGATGCCGTGCAGCTGCAGCCCGGGCCTGAGCTGGCCGTCTTCGTGAAGGCTTTGCTTGAAAGCAAAGCGCAGGCGCTGCCGCCGGGTAATCCCGCGCGCCTGCTGGTGAAACCCTCCGAACCGGCGGTTTCAGGATTTGCTGCGCCGGCAGCAGCGGCGCCGAAAATCGCGGCGCCAAAAATTGCTGCGTCAAAAGTGGAAATGCCTTTAAATGAATATCAGAAACTTAGAGAAGAAAGACGCTCCGGCCTGGGAAGCACTGTTAAAAAACTGCCCTGAAAGCGGTTTTATGCAGTCCTGGGCCTGGTCCGAGTTCAAGGCCGCGCAGGGGCAGTCGGTGGCCCGGCTTGGTTTTTTTGACGGAGAGGAACTGGCCGGCGGCGCGCTGGTTTATTCCGTGGAGGCCGGGCTTTCGCCTTTTCATATGCCGCATGGCCCGGTGCTGCCCTGGAAAGACCTGCTTAAGGCGGGGCAATGTCTGGAGCTTCTGACGGCCAGGCTTTCTGAAATGGCCGCCCGCACCGGCGCGCCGCTGGCCAGGTTTGAGCCGCTGTTGGAGGGGGAATTGCCGTACTTCCTGGATAAATTCCCGCGCGCGCCGCTGGACCTCGTCCCTACGCCCACGCTGCTGGTGGATATTTCCGGTTCCGAAGAAGATATCCTGCGCGCTATGCAGCCCAAGGGCCGCTACAATGTGCGTCTGGCCCTGCGCAAAGGAGTGGAAGTGTCCTGCGCGGGGCCGGAAGAGCTTGGCGAATTCTACGATCTTTTTGAACTGACATGCGCCCGCCATGGCTTTGGCGGCGAGCCGACGTCTTTTTTCGATGGCCTCTTTAAAAGCCTGGGCCCGTCCGGCGGCGCCAAGCTTTATTTTGCCAGGTATAAAGGCATGCTGTTGTCCACGGCCGTGGTGGTATTTTATGGCGGAAAAGCCACTTACCTGTACGGGGCCAGCGCCCCCTTCATGCGTTCGGCCATGGCCCCTTACGCCATGCATTGGCGGATAATGCTCGACGCGCGGGCCCGGGGCTGCCGGGTATATGACTTTTACGGAATAGCGCCGGAGGGGCAGCCGCAGCACGCTTATTGCCGCTTTACCCCGTTTAAGCTCCGGTTCGGCGGCCGGCGCGCCGTTACCTGCGGCGCGCGCGACTTCTATTTCTACCCTCAGTTGGCCCGCCTGCTGCTGGAGACTATTTCTGCCAGGGACAAAGGAGTATGTAATGTCTGAGTTCGTTTATTCGATATTTAAATTTACGGCTTACCTCATTATAGGTATTGGCCTGTGTTACGCGGGTAAACGGATAAGGGCCAGGTTCCCGCAATGGAAGACTGCCGACGCCGGTATACTTTCCGGCGGGAACCTGGCGCTCGCGCTCAGCTCGGGCGGGTACTACCTGGCCATCCTGCTCAGCCTGGGCGGGCCTATTTCCTGGGCGTCCGATTCTTTGTGGCTGGGTTTGCTCGAAGCCGTTGTTTTCGGGGCGCTGGCCGTGCTGCTGCTGAACGCTTCTCACCTTATAGCGGAAAAGACCTACATGTCTTCCTGGAACCTTGCCCGGGGCCTGAAAAATGGAAGCGTAGAGTGCGGGCTGGTGGAAGCCGCCCACTATGTGGCGTTGGGCCTTATGATACTGGGGGCCTCCTGGGGCGATGCCGGCGGGCCGGGGATCATGCTTTATTTCTGGCTGCTTGGGCAGGTGTTCCTGGCGCTGGCGCTGGCGGGTTACCTGCGGATATTCCGCCTGGATATTCAGGGTGAGCTGGGCCGCGGGAATTTTCCGGCGGCGCTCAGTATAGCCGGCGGCATTATAGCCTTCGGCAACCTGGTGCGTACGGCTATCTCGGGGCCGTTCCTGGGTTTTGCCCGAAGCACGCTGGAGAGCACCGGTTATTTCGGTTTTGGTTTTGCCGCCCTGCTGGGGGCGCGCTGGCTGGCCGATGCCTGGCTTTTCCCCAAGGCCACGTTTAACGACGAGATCTATAAACACGCGCCGCCCAACAAGGCGGCCGGAATTATAGACGCCCTGGTCTTTATTGGCGTTTCCATACTGCTGGGCTGGGTTATCGGTTGACAGGCGTGACCTGGGCGGCAAACTGATCTTAATATTTAAAATGGATACGAAGATACTGATAGTCGAAGATGAAAAAGACATAGCCCGGATGCTCGATTATAACCTTAGAAAAGAGGGTTATAAGACGCTGCTGCTGCATGACGGATCTTTTGCCGCCGCGACAGCCGCTAAGGAACGCCCGGCCCTGATCTTATTGGACCTGATGCTGCCCGGCCTGGACGGGCTGGACGTCTGCCGCAGGCTGAAGCTGGACGCGAAAACTGCCGCTATCCCCGTAATCATGCTGACCGCCAAGGGGGAAGAATCCGATAAGGTGCTCGGGCTCGGGCTTGGCGCGGATGATTATATCACCAAGCCGTTCGGGATCAAAGAACTGCTTGCGCGGGTTAGCGCCGTGCTGCGGCGTTCGCGCGCCGCGGCGCCCGCGCCGGATATCTGCCGGGCGGGGGAGCTTGAGCTGGACCCCGCCCGTGTTGCGGTTACGCTTAAGGGTAAGCCGCTGAGCCTGACGGCCCGTGAATTCGAACTGCTTAAAGCGTTAATGGCTTCAGGCGGTAAAATGCTGTCGCGAGAGGCCCTGTTGGAGAAGGCCTGGGGGCTGGACGCCTCTGTAGAGATAGAGACCCGTACCGTGGACGTGCACATAGGCACGCTGCGGAAAAAACTTGGCGCCGAAGGCAAGCGCATAGTGACGGTAAAGAACTACGGCTACAGGTTCGAAGCGGAATAAAACATGAGCTTGCTTTCCCGGTTTAAATTATTTCTTGGCGGACAGTTCGGTGAGATAATTGCCGGCTCAGAACGCTTTGCGGCCGGGGATTTTGACTACCGTATCCCGGCCGGTTCCTCCGGCGAGCTGAAAAAACTTTCCGAAACGCTTAATTATATGGCGGGGGAGATAAGCCTGAGAATGCGCGAGGCGGAATTGCGCCGGCTCGAGCTGGAGGCCGCTTTTCGTGATATGTCCGAAGCTATCCTGGTTACGGACGGCGGCGGCGTTGTAACACGCATCAACCCGCGCGCGCGCCAGCTTATGGGGGTCAGGGGGTTTGCCGCCGAGGGGATGCGCCTGTCCGGCCTGCCCGGCGGGCCGGAACTGTCCTCCGCGGCCCTGAAGGCGCTGTCCAGCGGCGCTCCCGTTTCTTTCGAGCTGGAACCGTCCGCCTCCCCTGGCACCGTGCTGAGCGTAAGCGCGTCGCCAATAGTGGAGAACGGTGTGATAGGCGGTTGCGTGCTGGTGGCGCGCGACATCACCGGGCCGCGTAAGCTTGAAGCTATGCGGCGGGATTTTGTCGCCAATGTGTCGCATGAGCTGAAAACCCCGCTTACCGCTATAAAAGGCTGCGCGGAAACCCTGCTTAACGGCGCGCTTGAAGACCGCGAGCATGGGCCCGGCTTCGCCCGCAGCATATACGAGCAGGCCGTACGCCTGGATAATCTGGTCAACGACCTGCTTAAGCTGTCTTACGCGGAATCTGGCCGGATTGTCCTGGAAAAAGCCCCGGTAGCGCTGAAGGCTCTGGTGGAAGATACCGGCCGCGGCCTGGCGGAGATACTGGTGAAAAAAAAGATCTCCCTTTTGAACCGTATAGCGGCCGGGCTTGAGGTAAATGCCGACCGGGATAAACTTTCCCAGGTGCTTATAAACCTTACGGAGAATGCGGCTAAATATAACCGTGAAGGCGGTGAAATAAAGATTTCAGCCGCAGATGAGAGCGGCGCGGTAAAGATCTGTATAGAAGATACCGGTCCGGGCATATCCGCAGGGCATTTGCCCAGGATCTTCGAGCGTTTCTACCGCGTTGATAAAGCGCGTTCCCGCGAACTGGGCGGCACCGGGCTCGGCCTTTCCATAGTAAAGCACCTTGTTGAACTTCACGGCGGCGGCGTGGGCGTTGAAAGCGCCGAGGGCCGCGGCTCCGTCTTCTGGTTTACCCTCCCCAAATAAAGCGCCCGGCGCCAGGGCCTTGATTTACACGCATTTTACACGGGCTTTAAACAGCCTTTATGCGCTTTTCCTAAACTATGCTGGTAGTCAACCGGATACTAAGGAGAAAATATGGCCATTAATTTCATGCCGAAAGAAGTGAAGTTTTTCGATTATCTGAATCTTCAGGCCGAGAACCTGATGAAAGCCGCCGCTTTTTTTAAAGCCGCCGTGAAGGACGGGGTGCTTGACGAGGCTGAAACAAAAAAAATACACGATCTGGAACATGAGGGGGATACGCTCACACATGAGATAACCGACATGCTTAACCGCACCTTCATCACCCCCATAGACCGCGAGGATATTTACGCGCTGGCCAACCAGCTCGACGACGTGCTGGACATGCTTAATGCCATGGCCGGCCGCGTGAAGCTCTACAAGCTTAATCCCGCGGATGAGCATTTTACACAGTTCATTGACCTGATAGACCAGGCCGCTTCCGCCCTGGCCAGCGCTGTAAAGTATATGCCGGATACCAAGCGCCAGCGCCGTGTGCTGGACTATTGCATAGAGATCAACCGCCTGGAGAACATGGGCGACCAGGTGCGTGAAAAAGCCATCAGCTGCCTTTTTGATACCGAGAAAGACGCTATCATGGTAATAAAATGGAAAGAGATATACGAAGTCGCAGAAGGCACGCTGGACAAATGCGAGCATGTGGCGAAAGTTATCGAGTCCATAATGGTGAAAAATGGATAGTACGCTGATAGCGATAATCTTCCTGGTGGGGCTGGCGCTGTTCTTCGACTTCCTGAACGGTTTCCACGACGCCGCCAATTCCATAGCCACCATCGTGGCTACCCGCGTGCTTTCGCCAAGGTACGCGGTCATGTGGGCGGCCTTCTTCAACTTCATAGCTTTCGCCGTGTTCGGACTGGGAGTGGCGAAGATGCTGGGCAAGGGGATAGTGGATATCACCCAGGTGGACAGCTACATCATCTTCGGCACGCTTATAGGCGCGTGTTCCTGGAATATCATCACCTGGTATTTCGGCATACCGTCCAGCTCTTCGCACGCGCTGGTGGGCGGGCTGATAGGCGCCGCGCTGGTAAAGACCGGCCCGAGCGCGCTGGTGATGGGCGGTATAATAAAGACGCTGGCTTTCATCGTTATTTCCCCGGTGGTGGGGATGCTGCTGGGGCTGACCCTGGGCGCCATAGTTTACAACCTGTTCGCCCGCTCCACGCCGTTGAAGGTGGACCACTGGTTCCGTAAGGGGCAGCTGGTCAGCGCGGCGGCCTACAGCCTGGGCCACGGCGGCAACGACGCGCAAAAGACCATGGGCATCATCGCGGGCCTGCTGTTCAGCGCGGGCTACCTGGGGCCGGAATTCAATATCCCGCTCTGGGTAGTGCTCACCTGCCACGCGGTCATAGCCCTGGGCACCATGAGCGGCGGCTGGCGTATAGTGAAGACCATGGGTAATAAATTATCGAAGTTGCGGCCGGTGGACGGCTTCTGCGCCGAGCTCGGGGCCTCCGTAGTGCTGTTCGGGGCTTCGGCCATAGGCGTGCCGATCAGCACCACCCATACCATTACCGGCGCCATAGTAGGCGTAGGGTCGCTGAAAAATGTGCGCGCGGTAAAGTGGGGTGTGGCCGGCAATATAGTCTGGGCCTGGATAATAACTATCCCGGCCGCCGCGCTTATTTCCGCCGCTTCTTATAAATTAGCGGTGCTCGCGTTCTAGGTTAACCGGAATAAAAAGCCCTCTTTACTGTTAAGGAGGGCTTTTTGCTTTATGCTCCATAAGTTATTGCCTTACAGGGTAACCTGCGGAGGTTGCGTGGCGCGGTAATGGCGGCAGTACGGGTATGTGGCAGTATTGTATAATTACACTTCAGCACCATATACAAAGGATACGTCCACCTTATGACGCAAAGCTGCCAGATACGCAAAAGTTTTTTGGATTTTTTCGCCCGGAACGGACATCCTGTTATCAAGTCCAGCCCGCTGATACCGGAAGGCGATCCCTCGCTGCTGTTCACTTCGGCCGGCATGGTGCAGTTCAAGCCGTACTACCTGGGATTGAAGAGCGACCTTAAGCGCGCGGCTTCCTGCCAGAAAAGTTTCCGCACTACCGACATAGATAATGTGGGAAAAACCATCCGGCACCTTACGTTCTTTGAAATGCTGGGCAATTTCTCTTTTGGCGATTATTTCAAGAAAGAATCCCTGGTCTGGGGCTGGGATTTTTTTACGAAGGAAATGGAGCTGCCGGCGGACCGATTTTACCCGTCCATCTACGGCGGCGGGGTGGCCCCTCGTGACGCCGAGGCAAGGGTTATCTGGGAAAACATCCTGCCCAAAAATCTGCATTCCCATATAGTCGAGCTGGGCGACAAGGATAATTTCTGGGCGATGGGCGACACCGGGCCGTCAGGCCCCTGTTCAGAGGTGTACTGGGACCGCGGCGAAAAATACGCCCATAAGGGCTGCGCCGGGCCCGGCGCCTGTTCCTGCGACCGGTATATAGAGGTCTGGAACCATGTTTTTACCCAGTTCGATAAACAGCCGGACGGAACTTTCAAGCCGCTGCCGCGCAAGAATATCGACACGGGCATGGGCCTGGAGCGCCTTGCGTTTATTGTGGAAGGTAAGGACTCGCCTTTCGAAACCTCGCTGTTCTACCCGGTTATAGAGGCGGCGTCCTCCCTGCTTAACGCCGAGTATAAAGCTTCGGATGAATCCGTCTCCGCTTTCCGCATAATAAGCGAGCATCTGCGCGCGGCCTCTTTCCTTATCTCCGAAGGCGTTATCCCGTCCAATGAGGGCCGCGGTTATGTGCTGCGCCGTCTGATACGCCGGGCCAGCCGCTATGGCCGCGTAATGGGCGCGAAGGACCCGTTCCTGCATAAACTCACGCCGGCGATATTCGGGATATTCCGCGGTGTTTACCCGGAAGTTGAAGCCGCCGCCAGGCAGATAGGCGAGACTTTGCGCTCCGAGGAGCAGGGGTTTATAGAAACGCTTGAAACCGGCGAGAAGTATCTATCGGACCTGCTGGCCAAACACCCCCGCGGGATCCCCGGCAAAGAGGCTTTCAGCCTGTATGAAACCTACGGTTTCCCGCTGGAGCTTACCCGCGAGCTGGCGCTGAAAAAAGGCGTGCCGGTGGACGATAAGGGCTTCGAAGAGGCCCGCAAGGCCGCTCAGGGCGTGGCCAAGGCCGGCTGGAAGGATTCCGGAGAGAAGAACGCTTTCATCTTTCAGACCGCGGAGGAAAAACTGCCCGCTACGATTTTTACCGGGTATGAGTCGGCTGAAAGCGAAAGCTCCGTGATCGGGCTGCTTGACGCGGGCGGCAAGATAGTGGATAGCCTTGCGCAGGGGGAAGAAGGCTACGCCGTGCTGGACGCCACGCCTTTTTACGCGCAGTCCGGCGGCCAGGCCGGGGACACCGGTTCGTTCTTTTCCGGGGGCAGGGAAATCGCCTCGGTTTCCGACACGCAAAAGCCGGTGGCCAGGGTGTACTTTCACGCAATCCGCGTGCAGGAACCGCTTAAGACCGGGATGCGGGTCATAGCCCGCGTTTCCGCCGACAGGTACCGTACGGCCTGCAATCATACGGCCACCCATGTCCTGAACGCCGCCCTTAAGCAGGTTTTCGGCGAAACAACGCGCCAGGCGGGCTCGGAAGTGGACCCGGTCAGGTTCCGTTTCGATTACACCATCGCCAGGGCTCCAGCAAAAGAAGAACTGGCGCGCGTTGAGGAGATCTCGAATTCCGCGGTGCGCGAGGACTACCGCGTTTTCAAGGCCGAGCGTCCCCTGGCCGACGCGGAGCGGTTTGGGGCCACCACGCTGCTCGGTGAGAAATATAAGGACCCGGCGCGGTTCGTGCTTATCAACCGCGGCGGCTTTGACTCCGCAAAAGACCGCTATAGCCTGGAGCTTTGCGGCGGCACCCACATAGACCGCACCGGGGAGCTGCTGGTGATAAAGATACTTAAGGAGTCCTCAGTGGCGCGCGGCGTGCGCCGCATAGAGGGAGTGGCGGGTCCCGCCGCGGTGTTCTACCTTTCCGGGCTGGCCCGCGTGGCGGAAACGCTTGCCGCCCGTCTTTCGGTACCGGCAAGCGAGCTCCCCGCGCGCGTGGAGCAGCTGTTGCAGAACATAAAAGAACTGAAATCCGGCAAAGGCAAATCTGCCCAGCCCCTCCACGCAGGGGAAAACCGGAAAACCCTGTCGGAAAGCATAGATGGCTCCGGTTCCAGCTTCGTTGTTTGCGATGCGGGCCTGCTGGAGATGAAAGAGCTGCGCGGCCTTTCCGACGAGATAAAAAGGGGCCTCAAGGCCTCTTTGTTGTTCATCTACTCCAGGGCCGAAGACAAGTTTTCCTTTATAATAACGCATACCGGCGACGTTAAAGCCGACGCTTCCGCCATAGCCAAGGGGGTGGCGGCGGCTATCAACGGCTCGGGCGGCGGCCGCAAGGACTTTGCCCAGGGCGGGGGAGAGATCCCGCCCAGTATGCCCGCTTTTGAAAAGCAACTTCTGGAGATAGCCGGAAAGCGTGCATAAGCGCAGATTTTGCATGGGAACTATGGGTTATCTCTCTTTTAAAGCGGGTCATGCGGCCACTTTCCCCGGCAAGTTTGGTTTTTTTCTGGTCTTGATGTTCAGCTGCCTCCCGGTTTTTGCGGGGCCCTTCGAAAAGCTTTCCGTGAAACTCCAGCGGGGCATTGAGGATTATCCGAATATCAAGCTGGCCGTTCTGGAATTTCCCTATATCGACGGGAAATGGTCGGATGGCCCGGTGGTCGTGCAGGAGCGGTTGACCACTCTTTTCGCGAAAAACAAGAAAATAACGCTCATGGAAAGGAATCTCCTTCAAAAAGTGGCGGGTGAGTTGAAACTGCAGGCTTCGGGGGCCACGGATGAGGCGTCTACCCAGCAAGTCGGGAAACTGCTGGGCGCGGAAGCGGTACTGACCGGGACTTTGAACGACGTGGGCGAAGATGAAGTTGAAATAAATGCCAGGGTACTGATAGTCCAGACCGCCAAAATAGTGGTGGCTGAAAAAATAACCATAAAAAAGACCTGGAAAGATTACCCGGCCGCGCGCAAAGCGGCCGGCGACAATGTGGAAGCGCTTGTCGCCCGCTTTCGCGGGAAAGAAGGTTATACTTTCCGTTCCGTACATTTTAAATCCGGCAGGGTCCAGAAGACGTATTTTCGAGGTAAGGCGGTTATCGCTGAAGAGGTTTTCGGCAAAGACGGCAGGCGTCTGAAAAGCGCCGGGCCCCTGCCCGACGGCGTTTACCGGGAATATTACGGGGACGGGGCTTTGAAAACGGAAAAGATCCTGGTAAATTCCAGGGAATACGGGGCGTTGAAAACATATTTCCCCGGAGGCAGGCTTGAGAACGAGGCGTATTACAGCGCCGGGCAGCTGGATGGCCCCGTGAAAATATTCAATGAGAACGGAAAGCTTCGGTTCGAGCAGAATTTCAGGAACGGCGTTCCCGATGGGTATTTCAGGGAATATGACGATAAAGGGGCGGTTAAATTCGAAACTTTTTACGCGGCCGGGCATGTGGCGGCGGCCCCGGCCGAAAGGGCCATAACCGTGAAATCCGTAAAACTGGCCCGCGGGGGGGAGTTCAGCTTTTACGAAGATGGCAAATATCTTTGTAAAATAACAGTGGACGGAAAACTTAACATAGTTTCCGAACAGAAGGAATGCCCGGACGGGATCGCCCGGGCGTATTCAGGGAAAGGCAAGCTGGAAAAAGAATTTGTTTTTGCCGGGAACAGGCTTTCTGTGCTCCGGGATTTCGATAAGGACGGGAATGTGGCGACTGAAAAAAAATACGCCTCAAAAAACTGATCCCGCGGTACGGTTGTGCAGGTTTTAGTTTTCGCGCCCGTGGTGAAATGGATATCACAGGAGCCTCCGAAGCTTCTAGTGCAGGTTCGATTCCTGCCGGGCGCACCAAATTCTGTTATAAGGAACCCGGAGCGGGCCATAATTATGGCCCGCGTCAGGAATCGAAAGGCGGAACCGCGAGGGCAGCTGTCCGCAGCGGTGAGCCAGGGTCGCGGCCTCGACCGAGCGACGGCGAGGGAGAGAGCTGTGACCGATTCCAGACTCCGCACAGCATACTTATGCTGTGCTCTAAAGCCGGTCCTCACCTGCCGGGCGTGAACAGTTCGCAGCAACCTATTTATGAATTTCGAAGAAGAAATTTCACTCCTTATAAAATCCCGCTACCCGCTGGTGCTCGTAGATACCATGGACGAGGATTATGTTACGGGCCAGCTCCACGGCGTGGCGCAGGACCAGTCTTTGACCTTTTACTCCTGGACCCTCAGCAAGGGCCTGCGCATAGGCGCTAATCAAAACGCTTTTTATAAGACCAACGACGCGGTGACGATGCTGCGGGTGGTGAACGATCTTATTAAGGACCCCCACCGCGCCTTATTCGTTTTTTGCGACCTCGACCGGTTCCTGGGCGAGGCGGTCGCCGCCCGTCTTTTCAAGGATATCCTGAACAGTATAAAGAACACGCCCACTACCGTGGTGCTGCTGGGTGCCGAGGCGAAACTGCCTGCTGACCTTGCCGCTCTTGCCGCCCGCATATCTGGCGGCTATCCGGACGAGAAGCAACTGTTGGCTGAGATCAACCGGGCGGTTTCGGAATTTAAACTTTCAGGCGTCCACCTTGAGGTGGATATGCCGCCGGAAACGCTGCGCCGTGTGGTTAAAACTCTTAAAGGTCTTTCGCTTCAGCAGGTGCGTAACGTGCTCAATATCTGCCTGCTGCAGGACGCGCGGTTTGACCTGGCGGATCTGGCGGTGATAGAGAAGTTTAAAAAAGAGGCCTTTGACCGGGACGGGATACTGGAGTATTTCGGCGCCGAGCATGAAAATGCCATAGCCGGTTTTGAGAATCTGAAGCGCTGGGTGCAGGATCGCCGGAAATCTTTTTTAACCGAGTGCCCGCTGCCGCCGCCCAAGGGCCTCCTGCTGCTGGGGGTACAGGGCTGCGGTAAATCCCTGGCCGCAAAGGTTATCTCCGGGGAGCTGGCTATCCCGCTTTACCGCCTGGACCTTAACCGGCTTTACTCCAAGTATATAGGCGAAACCGAGGAGAATCTGCGCAGGGCCCTGGCCACGGTAGAGCGCCTGGCGCCGGTCTGCCTTTGGGTAGACGAGATAGAAAAAATATTCGCCGCTTCTTCAGGTGAGGTGGATGGCGGGGTTTCCAAGCGGGTGCTGGGGACCATGCTTACCTGGATGCAGGAGCGCAAGGACCGCTCGTTCATCGCCGCCACCTCCAACGATATTAACAGCCTGCCGCCGGAGCTGCTGCGCAAGGGCCGTTTCGACGAGATATTTTTCGCCGACCTCCCCGACGCTGCCGCACGGGAAGGGATAATAAGGATCCACCTGGAAAAGCGCGCGCTTGCCCCCGCCCTGTTCGATGTGGCCGGCCTGGCCGCGAATTGCGAAGGGTTCAGCGGCGCTGAAATAGAACAGGCCGTTATTTCAGCCCTGTACAGCGCTTCGGGTTCCGGGGAAAAAAT
Source organism: Elusimicrobia bacterium RIFOXYA12_FULL_57_11 (assembly GCA_001800275.1). Classification (GTDB taxonomy): domain Bacteria; phylum Elusimicrobiota; class Elusimicrobia; order Elusimicrobiales; family UBA9959; genus UBA9959. The sequence goes on along the minus strand of MGVB01000129.1, from coordinate 209 downwards.
CTCAACCCGGCATGTGCTGGAGCAGTTGAAGCTTACCCGTCCGCTGTCCGTTATAAAGTCCGAATCCGTGGGGCTGCTGCGCAGCTGGGCTAAAGAAAGGAATATTCTGCCGGTCTAGCGTGCCGCCTCCGTCCCCGCGTGTTTTTTTTAACCATCAATGAAAACTATCCTGGTTACCGGCCCTACGGGTTATATTGGCGGGCGGCTTA
>MGVB01000128.1:3443-10051 GCA_001800275.1 Elusimicrobia bacterium RIFOXYA12_FULL_57_11 | reverse complement strand
ATATTTTCCAGGAACTCGTGAAGTTTCTCCAGCCTGGCCTCTATAAATTCTTTCACGGGCCTGGACATCTTCATCTTTCTGGCGACGATATGTATTCTCATTGTGTTCTCCATAGCTGAAAACTAAAACACGGCCTGCCCGGCAAAACGGGGAAAAGGCCTATTATTTATAATTTATTAAATTTGGAGCCTGTTTTCAATGCCTCTACCCTCCCACCCGCGCCCTATGTTATCATAGCAGCATGAGGATAGAGGCCCTGAACATAAAAAAGGTCTTTCCGGCGCCGGTTTTCAGCGGCATCACGCCGCTGCGCGCCCTGGACGGGCTAAACCTGGCGGCCGGCCCCGGCGTAACCGGCCTGGAAGGGCCCAACGGCAGCGGCAAAACCACTCTTTTCAAAGTTCTGGCCGGCATACTTGAGCCGGACGGCGGCAAGGTAACGGTTGACGGGCAGACCGCCGGCGCGCGGCGCCTGCGCGGGCTTGCGGCTTTCTGCCCGCCGAACCCGCGCTCCTTCTATTACAGGCTCAGCGTCCTGGAAAACCTGCGCTTTTTCGGGGCGCTGGCGGGATTAAGCCCGGCCCGGAGCGCCGAAGGCGCCCGCGCCCTGGGGGCGCGGCTGGGGCTTTGCGCGGCAGACCTGGAGCGGCGCTTCGACCGCCTCTCCGAGGGCAACATGCAGAAAGTATCCCTGATACGCGCGTTTTCCCGCCGGGCGCCGGTCGTGCTGCTGGACGAACCTTTCCACGCGCTGGATGAAAAAGCCTGCGCCGGCCTGGTAGCCCTGATAGCCGAAACGGGCCGCGCGGCCACCGTGCTGCTGTCCAGCCACAGCCCCGCCCTGCTGGCGGCCGCGGCCGACAGGACTTTCCGGCTGGAAGCGGGGAGGGCGACGGCGCCATGAATTCCGCGCGCATCATACTGGCGTTCATCCGCAAGGATTTCCTGGCCGAAAAGAGCTACCGGCTTTCTTTCGCGCTGGGCGCGCTGGCCACTATCGGCAACCTGGCGGTGTTTTATTTCATCGGCAGACTTTTTGGCGCGGGCCTGGCCCCGCACCTGGCACCCTTCGGCACGGATTATTTCGGGTATGTTTTCGCGGCGATGGCTTTTTTCGGCTACATAGGCACCGGGGCGGGGTCATACGCGGGCCGCCTGCGCCAGGAACAGACGCAGGGCACGCTGGAAGCGGCCTTGTCCACCCCGCTGGGGATAATCCCCATGCTCGCCGCCATGTCGGCCTGGAATTTCCTTTTCGCCACCTTTGAGCTGGCGGTTTACGCCCTGGCCGGTATTTTTATTTTCGACCTGCGCTTCCCTGCCGCCAACTGGCCGGCCGCGGCCCTTGTGTTTTTCCTGTCCGCCGCCTGCTTTGCCGCGCTGGGAATAATCTCGGCCTGTTTCGTAATGCTTTTCAAACGCGGCAACCCCGTAGCCTGGGTATTGAATAATTTCGAGGGCTTGTTGGGCGGGGTATACTTCCCGGCGGCGGTATTGCCGGGGTGGCTGGCCGCGGTTTCAGGCGCGCTGCCGGTAACCTACGCCGTGCGGGCCTTCCAGCTGGCGGTGCACAAAGGCGCCGGCCTAACAGAGCTGAAAGGCGACCTGCTGGTCCTGGCGGTTTTTGATCTCTTGCTCATTCCAGCCAGCGTCTGGCTGTTCGGGCTGGCTGTAACCCGGGCGCGCAAAGCCGGCACGCTCGGTGAATATTGACCGCCGTAAGCCGGGCTATCGCGATTTATGTCCGAAAGCGTAATGCGTACTCAAGGGCACGGAAACCGAATAAGCGCATACCTTCTCCCCGCAGGCGCCCGCCTCTACCACCGCCTCTTTCCAGTCCCCGGCAGAAAGATAATAGAACCCCGGCTCTCCGGCTGAACGGGCGGCGCTTTTAAATTCCAGCCTGAGCTCCCCATCAATCCCGCGCGGTACGGACAATAGCTGCCAGACAGCGTCCGGTCCGGCAAGAAAAGGAAATTTCGCCAGCAGTTTTTCCGGAAGCTGCCCCGCCGAAACTTCGGCGTCCGCTACCGCCTGACCGCGGGTCAGGACCATGAAAGAGACCGACATAAGGCCGGGAACGTCGTCCGCCGCCGAGGCCGCCGTGCCGCGCACCAGCAAGGACATCCCCTTCCTTGTAATAGCCTGAGGCTTCTGCTCGAAGCGCAGCGCCAGAAGTTCTCCCCCCTTTACGGCGTCAACCGAAGGCAGCGCAATTACAGCGGCGCGTTTTTTGGAGACGGCAGGCTCCAGGAAACGCATTGCGGCGGAAAGCCTGTGGGTGTTGCCCAAATCACCGAACGGTGCCAGGGCGTAATCGAAACTGAAACGGCCGGAGAGGAAGCCAAGCCCCAGCGCCAAGCCGGAAGCCCCGCCGGACTCGTTACCGTAATGCCGGTACCGGTACCCTCCGCGCAGCAGCAGCCTGCCGCCAAGAGGATACTCCGCCCCCAACGCTATCGAGGCGTAGTTGTCCGAAGGCTTGGAAACGTCCAGCGAGAGAAGCGGACCCTCTCTCCACGGCCTGCCGCTCAGGCCGGCGGCGGCGGTAAAAGGCAGACCGTAGCGGCGGCTGGAGAATTTTATGCCAGGCCCGATATTCCTGACCGCCGCTCCGGCTGTGAGCCGGCGGCCCAGCCAGTTGAATGAATAAATAGCGCCAAGATCCAGGGCCGCCGAGGCGCCAGACCTGTCGTCTATGACCTGACTGATGGCCTTAAGCGAGGCGCCGCAGCGCAGCCCGGTACCGCATGGGAAACCGGCCCCGGCGGTAATAGCCAGGTCTGCAGCTCCGAACTTCCCCTCCACAGGGGAGGCGTCGTTACCTGCCTCGTAACTACCGCTGCGCCTTTCAAGCACTTTGCCCGTATACAAATAATTAAGCGAGATGCCTGCCCCGGCGCCTTTAAACGCGCCGGGACGGAAAAGACCGAAAGAAGATGCGGGCGCGGTATAGGCGGCGAATTCCTGTGACAGCCCCGCGAAATAATCATTGTGGGTAAAGGCCAGGTTCCTTCCGGCAGCGTCCGAGAGCCCCGCCGGGTTCCAGTAAAGCGCGTACGCGTCGTCTGAAATTGCGGTGTACGCCCCGGCGAGGGCGGTGGCGCGGGCGCCCTGGCCGATCTTCAGAAAAGCGGCCGAGGCGGAGCCGGCGTCCGGGTGTATGCGCGCGGCTGACAGCAGGCAAAAAAACAGCGGCTGCAGCGCAAAGGAAAGGCACAAGGCGGCAAAAAACCCGTCACATGAACCGCCAGGGCGCAGAGTTATTCCCTTCAGAAAGATATTCCTCATATTGTTGCCTGCCTGCCCTCGCTACTACTCCGTTTGCTAATGTATGATCGCCAGTTTTTTCTCCACGGTTTTTTTCCCTGAAGCGGTCCTGGCCTGCAGACGGTAGACATAAACGCCGCTTGCAATGCCGCGGACCTGCCAGGCAATTTCCGACCAGACTCCGGAAAGGCAGTCCTTTTTCTCGAGCCTCGCCACTTTTTCACCCGCGACATTGTATACGTCAATGGTTACGTCGGCCTTGTAGACGGGCCGGAATTTAAATGTAAGCGCGTCACCCTTGGCGGGGTTAGGATAAGTATAAACTTCGTTCTCGGCGAGTATGGCGCCCGAAGGCAGGTACTCCATTATCCTGAAGGAAGAGAACTGGTCCGTTTCAGCCCGCACTTTTTTAGCCTCCGTATCCACGCTGGAATGTTTAAGCAGGGTCCAGATTTCTCCGGACAGGCTGTAAAGCCGCAGATTCTCCAACGCCATCCCGGCAACGTCCGCATCGGTATAGGGCAGGGACACCAGGGCCGGGGCGGACAGTTTGGTGTCCGCGTCCTGAAACCTGACCTCGTAAATTATATCCGTCGGGTTGGCCAGGGTGGCGGAGAGGGCGCTGAACAGCGGCTGGTAACTTACCGGGTCCAGCCGCGTAACTATTATCTTGCCGTTGCGGTCCGCCGAGCCTGGCGGCACGGAGATCTCCATACCGTCAGGCAGGCGCACCACGCCGCCGTCCGAAGCGTCAAAGAAACGCCAGTTATCCGCCGAGACTCCGGAAGCCTCTGCGGAAAGCGCGGAATTATTAGTGCTGTCGAAAGCGGCGACCGAATAATAGTAACGCTTATTTTTGGGAGCGTCAGGGTCGGCGTAAGATAAGGAACCGGCGTCTACCGCGGCGTAAGGGGCGCTGGAAATATAGGAGGAATCAAGGGTGCGCCGATAAATCTTATAACCGTAGACATCTCCAACTCCGGCGCCGTCGTCGGGGGAGAGCGTCCAGGACAGGGTAAGGCTGCCTCCTTCATCCCCGGGAGTATCCTCAATAGAAAGCCCGGCAGGGGGCGTGGGGGGGGTGTAGTCCAGTAAAGCCCAGTAACTGGTAACATTGGACAGCAGCGCCTCATTACCAACCTGATCCACCGTTTTAACGGCAAAATAATAAGTGACTCCGCCCAAAAGCCAGCCAACGTCTTCCGACTCGGTTATCCCGGCCGGTCCGTTCACGGCGCTGCTGCTGCCGGACAGGGTACTGAAGTCGGCCCAGTCCTGCGCAGGATCCGTTGAATACCTTATAACATAGCACGAAGCCGTGCCTATATCCCCGTCGTTGCCGGCTGCGGTCCAGGAAAGGTGAATAGACCCTGGAGAGGTACCAGTGGAAGCGGCCAGGTCGGTCACGGCCGCAGGCGACACATCGTCACCGGAATTGTTGATGGAATAAGCCTCGACTTCTTCGGATATGGCCGATTCCAGCCAGCCATCCCAGGCGGTAACCGCGTAGGTGAACGTGGAACCGGTGACGGCCGCCGCGTCTGTATAGGAAATCCCGGCGGCGGACGCCAGCAGGGAATAGCCGTCCCCGGCGTCCCTGTAAATGCGGTAGGAAGAAACTCCGGGCGAAGTAGAGGCGGACCACTGCAGCAATATGGAATTGCCTATATCCCCGTCCACATCTGCGGCTGACAGCCCCGAAGGCGGCTGAGGCGCCTCGTTCACGCGCAGCCGCACCGAGGCGGTGCAATCATAGCCCGAAGGGGCGCCCTCCAGCACACGGAGCCTGAGCGTATAATCCCCGTTCTCCAGGTCGGAAACGTCCCAGTCCGCTATTTTCAAACCTGCCGCCGGCACAGAAACAGCGGCGGAACTCACGCGGGTCCACAGAGTCTGGGCCCCGCCGGTAGTGTATTCCAGTTCATAGCCCGAAAGGGCCGTGTTGTCGAAATATGCGGTGACAGTTACCGTACCGGTCAGGATCTCACCGGCGGCCGGCGCGGCTATGGCGGCATGCCGCCCGGCACGCCACCCGGTTATCAGGCCGCCGTAATTGGCGGCTATTACCATGCCGTTGGAGATGGCGGGAGAAGCGTAGGCCGGGCCGAAAATATCCAGCGACTCAAGTTGACCGCTGGAAGAGCTTATAGCCAGCAAGGTGCCTGCCGGGGTGGCGGCGTAGATAACATCGTTTGCCATGGCAGGTGAAGCGAGGACGTTTATAGGTGAAATGCCTCCCAGCGAACGCGAAGACGGCCAGACGGCGGCCAGCGCGGCGGAGGAAAGAGCGGCCAGCTGGGCGGGAGCCGCGGCCCCCTCGCCAGCCCAGGCGGCCCCGGCCGCGAAGTATACAACCGACCCGTCGAAAACCGGCGAGCCGACCTGGGCCCACGGCCCGGCCTGGGTCAGTTCAGGCGAAACGGCCAGCGGTGGTGAACCGTCGGAAAGTGAAAGGCGTATCGCTGTCTTCTCGTCGCGGCCCGGCAGCGCGTAAAGCGAATCTCCGGAGACGGCGAGCGCGTTAAGGCCGAAGGAGCCCAGCGTGGGATAGGGCCCCCAGACTTTGTTCAGCGCGGTGGAAAGTGCGTAAACGGAGCCGTCATTCGCGCCGAAATAAATTGAGGACCCGTCGGTGGAGGGAGCCGAATCCACCGGCTGCCCGCTGGGAGTGGTGGTAGAGCCAGACAGGGCTCCGGTAGCGGCGTCGTAAACCTTCAGTTTGTTCTCCGGAGAACCGGTGCCGACATAAACTTTCCCGCCCAGGACCAGCGGCGAGGAAACGGAAGCGGCACCCAGGTCGCTTATCCAGAGCACAGCGCCGGTAACACTGTCCAGCGCGTACAGGCGCCCCCCCAGACAGGAAACATAAACAACCCCGCCGACAACCGTAGGAGACGAATCCACCCAACCGGCGGCCAGGCGCTCCCAACGCAGCACTCCGGTGGCGGCGTCCAGCGCGTATATTTTGTTAGCGCGCGAACCTATGTACACCACCCCATTGTAAATGGCGGGGCTGGAAACTATACCGCCCGGCACCTGGAACTCCCAGGCATTGGTCAGCGGCGGCGCCGCCTGCTCCGCCACGTAGCCCGTACGCTGCGGGTTGCCGCGGAACATGGGCCAGTCCCCCGCGTAAGACGTCAGGCCGCAAGCGCAAAGCCAGAAAAAAGCAAGCAGGGCGGCCCCCGGCGCGCGCCTGAGCGTCCCGCTTTTTACTGCCGCGTTATCCGTCATTCCCATATACTTTCTCCGAATCATACCGCCGGACAGCCGCCACTAGCCCGGGCTTAAGGCCCGATATAGATAGTATACAATCGGCCATCGTTGGAGCCGACTGA
>MGVB01000128.1:0-3429 GCA_001800275.1 Elusimicrobia bacterium RIFOXYA12_FULL_57_11 | reverse complement strand
CCGCCGGTAGCCACGGGCCAGCCGATCCTTGGCTGCCCGGTATTGGCGTTGACCCCGTAGATATTCCCGTCGTCGCTGCCGAAATACACATAATCTTCCCCGGCGACCAACCCCGCTATGTAGCCGGCCGGCACCATTAAGGGCGTGGAGCGTATCGCCCCGCCGGCCTGGAAAGACCAGATAAAATCACCGCTCGCCGCGTTAAGTTTATAAAGTTTCCCGTTGTCCGCGCCAAAGAACACGTACTTGGTCCCGCCCAGGGCCCAGACGAACGGAGAGGAATAGATAGCCGACTCCGTGTCGAAATCGTTCCAGCCGTTCATAGACGACATGTTCCCGGAATTTATGGCGTAGATTATTCCGTCCGTGGAAGTCACGTAAAGCACATTGTTCGCTCCGGCCGCGTAAGCGTCCAGGAAGGGCGAGGACTTTACCGGCCCGCCAGTGAGAAATGTGTTATTGGAAGTGCCGTCCCCGGTTTTGAGGCTGACAATCTTGCCGTCCTCAAGCCCAATCCAGGCGGTGGTCACCGTATCCCTTTCGTCGACGCAAGGCGTCCCGGCCGGCGCCGCCGTGACCGCGGAAGAGAAGGTCCAGCCGCTGCAGGGCTGCCCGTTAAGTTTATCAAGACAGTACACCTTGTTGCCAGCTACTGGTATGTATAAGCGTGTATCCGTATCCAATAAGGACTTCACCTCAGAGCCGAGCGAGGTTTTCCACTCCTGCGCGGCGGCACCGCCCTGGTCGCGGATTTTGTACACGTCCCCGTTGCCGCCCGCGAAATACAGATACACCGAACCTCCCTCCTCCTGCGGGAAAGACGGAGTAACGCTGAGAGGCGTCTGCGGGGAAAGTGTGAAGGTCCACAATTTAGCCCCGGTGGTACTCAGCGCTATCAAACTGCCGTCGGAGGAGGGCAGATAGAGACGGGCCTCCGGCAGCAGCGGGCGGGAATAGCTGGTTATAGTGCCCGTTATCGGCGCGGAAGATTCCGTGGGATAGGGCCAAGCCGTATCTTGTGGCGGCAGGGCGGGCGCGATTATAGTGAAAGAGGCCGTATCTACCTGCGCGCCCGGCGTAAAATCCTGTGCGAGCAGGCCGGAAGCGTCCCTTACCCGGGTTCCGGACACCGGATCAAAACTTACCCTGAAAGTGGTCAGCGGCTTGGACGAAGCGCTGCGGGTGGCGACAAAGACCAGGTAGAAGGATCTTGTGGACCCCGCCGCCGCAAAAGAGGCGCCGAGGCCGGAAGTGGCAACCGTCAGCGTTGAAACCCCGCCGTCAAGAGCAATGTCCTCCATCGGCACGTAGGCGGCGGTGGCCACATCGATGGCGGACTCATAAGTGCCGGAAAGCCCCGTGGAAGTGGAATCACCCACCAGCATTATCGCGTCAAAAAGCGCCATTGCTTCGAGCGTATTCAGCGGCGTAATCAGGTCCTCCCTGAAGAGGCTGAACGCCACGGTAGCTATTTCCACGCCGTTGAAACCGGTCGGGCTGTTGTTGAAGAGGTCCAGCCGCAGCGCGGAAGCGCCGGAACCCTCGTTCATCCGTACCGGGGCCGGGGGACTGGAGACGGAAACCGAATGTATGGAAGCGTCATAGGCCACAGACGAGAGGATAACCTGCTGGGCCGAAGCAGCGCCATTGTCCGAATTAAGTATGAAGCGATAATAAGCGCCGGAAACCGGGGCCTGGCCGTCCTGGTCGCGGAACTCCAGGCCAAACTGTGCGGTGGCTTGTTGCGTCAGCGGTGGCTGGGAAAGAGAGAAACCGATGTCCTGCAGACGATATATATGCGGAGAGCCGGGGTCGGCCGCCCCCCCGGCACGGGAGAAAACAATGTTATTCCCCCGTCCGGCAACGGAATTCTCTCCCAGGGCCAGCCGGAGCGGGAAATACCGCGAAAGATACCGCGTACCTCCGGAAGGGTCCGGGTAGTAAAGCTCGTTATCGTCGGCCCCGGCGGCCGAATTATTTCGCGAAGCCAGCGTGGTAAAAGCAGAAACCGAGAAGTCCGCAGAGTCGGTTCCCGTATGCGAACCTTCCGAAGGACCGCGGGCAATGGAGGTTCCGGCTCCGGCCGGGGCCGGATTGGAATAAGCCACCAGCTGGCCGCTGCGGTCATAGCGCGAATAAGCGGCACCGGATTGCCAGGTGAGCTGGTTTACGGTCGAACCGTTGGAGTTTTCCAGCGCCAGGAAATCCCCGGCGGAGGCCAGGCCGTCCGCGCCAAACACGGTCTGGTAGGAGAGCGCGTCCCCGCTCAGCGATGAACCGTCCAGCGCGGTAAAATCCTGCGGGTAGATTTTCCTGGAGAACCTGAATACCTGCCCGGAAGCGGAAGCGGCGGCGTTGCGCAGCGAGTAGCCGTACAGCGTGAAAGTGGAAGAGGGCGAGGCGTTGTACAGTTCTATAAATTCAGACACAAGGCTTCCGTATGAAACCTCATTGATACTGAACGGGTCGGTGGAAACGGAATTGGCATAACCCGGGGTCGGGGTCGGATCTATCTCGAAGTAATCCGGGTGTCCGTCGCTTATGCGGGAGAACGACTGTCCGGGTGAAAGGGTGCCGGGTCCGGGCCACTGCACCCGGTCCAGCAAAGAGCCAGAGGCGTCTAGAAGACGCACGTGGTAGCTCTGGGCGGCGTTAAGGTCCAGCAGAAAGCCGGTTACCAGGAAAGTCGACCTGGCGTTCACATATTGCCCGGCCTGCCCGGTCCAAACCGTGGCGGCCGTGCCGCCCATGGCTATTGTATTCTCTATATATTCCAGCTTCCACCCTGTAAGGGGCACCGTGCTCTGGCTATTATTGTAGAATTCCACCCAGTCCCCGGCCGCCGCGCCGCTGGAAGGGTACACCTCGTTAAGATACAACGCCGCCGGCGACACTACGCGGGGGTAAACGCCGTAAGACTCCAGGGGGACGTCGTCGCTTCTTACCAGCCGCAGGCAGTATACCGCTCCGGGCGCCATGCCGTTGTCCTTCAGGGCCAGGTCCCACATGCCGTCCCTGCCCCTGTTAATTCCTGAAACGGAATTGGAAAACCCGTTGGACTCCGCGTAAACCTGGCCGAGGGCCGCGAACACGCCGTGCTGCGGGTCGGCGGCGTTGGCGGTAAGAGCGGCCCGGTCGGCCGGGGCGTTGTTATTGAACGCCACAGCGCTAAGCGAGGTCACGTCGGTATAAGCGGCCGGGGTGCCGTTGGAAGGCGCGGCGCAGGTGCCGTCGCCCTGGCCCGCGAACTGCAGCTTGAAAGCCTGCCCGGAAACCGGCAGGTCCACCTGGCCGATATTGACCAGCGTCCTCAGGCGGAAAGCCGCCCCGGCAGCCGGCAGCACCGCCAGCGCGTCCTGGGCGGCAAGCGCGGGCCCCACGTCGGTGGTGGCGGTATTCTCGAAGAAGCGGAAGGCGATCTGCTCAAAA
>MGVB01000127.1 GCA_001800275.1 Elusimicrobia bacterium RIFOXYA12_FULL_57_11 | reverse complement strand
AACCGTGCCTGTGGCGGTCTTTGAGGATTCCGTTATGCGCGCAATGCCGAAGTCTGTAACCCGCAGGGTGCCGTCCTCCAGCAGCATGATGTTGGCGGGCTTAATGTCGCGGTGGACTACGCCGTTCTTATGCGCGTAGTCCAGCGCGTCGGCCGTCCTGGCCATATAGTCCAGTACTTTATCCACCGGGAGCAGGTTGTCTTTGGAGGCCCATTTTTTCAGGTCGTCGCCTTTCAGCAGTTCCATGGCCAGGTAGGCTATGTCCTGCTCTTCTCCGGCGTCGAACATTTTCACTATGTTCGGGTGAGAAAGGTTGCCGGCGGCCTGCGCTTCCCTGAAGAAGCGTTCCTTCTGGTCCTTAAGGGCTTTTTCGTCTATGCCCTCTTCGAAGCGCATGGTCTTGATCGCTACGGTCCGGTTTATTTTCGGGTCCCGGCCCAGGTAAACTATCCCCATGGCGCCCTTGCCAAGTTCTTTGGTTATCTCGTAGCGGCCCAGTGTGGGGGTTGCAGAGGAACCGCCTACAAGCATGGTGGCATCTCCGGATTTTGCTGCGCCCAGGCCTCCGCCGCCGAATACCGCTCCGTCGGAAGCTTTTTTCAGCATGTCTATCTTGCTTACTATGTCCTTGTAATTGGCGTCTACCTGCCCTATGTGTTCGTATACCGCCGCGGCTTTGTTGAACTGACGCTTGCGTTCGAAGTCCAACGCGAGATTGTAAAGAGTATCCTTCATATTGTCGTCAACCGGGCACATGCGGAGTTTCTCAAAAGCCAGGTCCAGCATGCCCTGTCCCTGGAAGGAAAGGCCAAGCATCTTGTTGGTCTCGATCTGGGAAACTTCAATGAGCTCTTTCCTTTTTTCGGTGCTGAAGAAACGTTTTGTGACAACGAAAATGTAACCGGTAATCAGCAAAGCGGAGGGATACATCATTTTCAGCCAAAGGCCCTTTGAGGTGAAAAGAAATATTCCTGACCCGATCAGCGCGACCAATGTCCCCCCCGCTACAAAAGCCCCAGACCCCGCTTTAAGGCGCGGCAGCAGGAAAGCAGTAAATATGCCGGCCAGCAGTATCAGGCCCAGCTCGGCCGGGAAAGCCCAGTCGGGGCGCGCTATGAAGCGCCCGGAAAGTATGTTCTCCGCCACGTTGGCCGTGAAATCCACGGCGGGCATGGAGGCTTCGGTCGGGGTTACGTAAAGACTGCCCACGCCCTGCGCGGTTATCCCTATTAGTACTATCTTGTCCTTAAAAGCTTCCGGTACTATTTTATCGTTGATGACGTCGTAAAAAGAATAGTATTTAAAAGCTTTGCCGCGGTTGAAGGCTACAAGGGCCGCGGATGTGGCGTCCAGCGGCATGCTGTTTTTTCCGAAAACGGCGGCTGCGCCGGGTGTAAGGTTAACGCCCCCGGGCGGGAGTCCAAGGCGCACGCGGACCACTTCAGCGGCGAATGACGGGTAAAAATTCTGGCCATAGGGGATGAAGGGCGTTTCCTTGCGGACGGCGCCGTCCAGGTCGCTGAAAACGTTTACATGGCCGGCGCCCGCGGCCGCTTCTCCCAACTGGGACAGCGGCGCCGTCAGTTCGGTCCCTTCCTCGGATACGTCTACCGGGCCCGACCCGTGAGAGATGGCCGGGGCGAATTTTTTCAGCCAATCCGGTTCCGGTTTCGGTTTCGAGGCGGGAACCCCGGTGCCGAAGTAAAGCGGCAGTACCACATTTCCGGCGGCCGCGCAGGCCGCCACGAGTTTGGAGTCGTTGTCCGATTCTTTCCTGGCTGCTTCAAGTATGCGCAGGAATTCGGAATCTTTACCCGTTTCCCGGATTTTTTTCGCGGCCACCAATTCCATATAGCGGGTTTTAATAAAATCGGCCATCCCGGCCTCACCGCTTTTTTCCGGTTCGGAAAAAAGTATATTCAGGCCGATAACGGCGGGTTTTGCCGTTTCGGAGGAAAGAAGCACCAGCATCTCCGCTATTTTGGCGCGTGACCAGGGCCAGCGGCCTATTTTAGATATGCTGTCGTCATTGATCTCGATTATGGCCACTTCATTTTTCTGCGGCTGGCTGGCGCTCAGGCGGGCGCGGAAGTCGTAGAATTTAAGTTCGGCGGTTTCTATCCCGGTCTGGGTGAAGTAAAAGAAAAGCGACGCAAGTGTGAGGCCTAAGCCCCACAGAATATTTGAAAAAACGAATTTACGCACTTTGTTCTCCTTAAGGCTGTTAGAAAAATTCCGTTTCACGGTAAACAGCCAGCAGTTCCTCTATGAAGCAGATGTTAATCATCAGCGCCAGAAACAGGGCGATGAAAACTATTCCCGCGGATTCGGCGAGGGCGGCGTTTAGCTTTTTGCTCAGCGCGGTGTAGTATTCCAGGCGTGCCTGGCTGCGCAGCGTATTGGTTTCCGCCTGCTTTATTTCCTGCGGGGGTGCGGGTTTTTTTTCTACCGGCCGGCCGTCCACATCGTAAACTACTTCGGCCTGGGCCGCTGCCAGGGCATGGTGGTAGTCTTCCCTGTTCCGCGCGTTGGCGAGGTTGACGGTTTCAGCATCGGAGCGCACCTTTTCCTGCGTGATTATTTCCACCTGCGGGTTGGTGAACATTGAAAATATCATCAGGTTTGCCGCCAGGAAGAAAAATGGCGGATTAAAGAAAAGGGAAAACTCACGCTGCACGATAGCGGCCGCAAGGCCGGCGGCCGCCAGCACTCCGGCCGCAGCCAGCCAGCTGTCCGCCGGAGTTGCAGGCAGGCCGGCCTTGAAATAGACGTAGGTGAGGGCCAGGCCGCCGATATAAGCCGCGAGGGCCAGTAATTTAGCGAATACATTGGCGCGGAAAACTATTTTAGAAGCCGCCAGGTACAGGAAGAACGCGTAGATAAGGGTGGCGGTGTCCGAGGCGATGTTGGCCATGCCTATGGTGACCGCCAGGAAGCCTTTGGTTGCCGTATCCGCGCCTTCCGGCGCCGGGATGTATGCCCCTCCCGCATAGGCCGCCGCGGCCGCGGCCAGTGCTAACAAGGTGTAGAGCGGGGTGAATTTCAGGGGTTTCATGGACAGCGCCCAGGCAAAAAGCGCGAGGCCGAAAACAGCAAAGATGCCGGTAACTATAGGATTAGATGCCAGCGGGTTGGAAAGGGAGCCTGAGATCGTTCCCGAGGCGCCGGCGAGTATGAAGCAGCCGACGGCGCCAAGCGTAAGGGCAAAATGAGTCAGTGTTTTTACGGCGTTGTGGAGCATTGCCAGCTGCATTGCGGGTTTGCGTACGGGCGCCGGCTGCTCTTTTTTTTGCTCCAGGGTCTGTGACTTTATAGGGGAGGTTTCGTCGCTGGTGTTATCGACCGGGAGAGGGCCGGCCATTTCCAGGGGTTTGTTCCCGGGCGGCGGCGGTGGCTGCATGGACGCGGCCAGGATGCGTGCGGTCAGTTCCGGCATATCGAAGGTTTTTTCGGTAGAAGTTTGTGAAACGTTCAGCTCGCCTGAATTGTACTTGCGCAGTTCCAGCGCCACATCTTCCGCTTTCTGATACCGCTCTTCCGGTTTCTTGCGCATGAGGCGTTCTATTACGCGCGCGGCCCAAAGCGGGATGTCAGGATTTATCAGCAGGGGATTGGGTGCCGGCTCGCTGATGTGCTTATGGATCACTTCGATGGAGGTTTTTCCGTCGAAAGGATATTTTCCTGTCAGTATGTGGAAATAGGTCGCGCCCGCGGAATAAAGATCCGCGCGGTTATCCACCTTGCCGGAAAGGCATTGTTCCGGGGACATGAAGTACGCGGTGCCTATCATTTCCCCGGCTATGGTCAGCTGTTTTTCCTCATTCAGGCTGCGGGCCAGGCCGAAATCCACTATATGCGGTATACCTGCGGAGTCCACAAGTATGTTCGAGGGTTTGATGTCCCGATGGATTATGCTTTTTGAGTGGGCGTGTGCCAGCCCGTCCAGTATTCCGGCCATAAGCCCGGTGGCTTCGGGTACCGGTAATGGGCCTCTTTGTTCCACCAAATCCTGCAGGCTTTTCCCTTCCACATAGGACATTACAATGAAGTACGAGCCGTTCTCCTGGCCGAAGTTGTAGATATGTACGATATTCGGATGTTCGAGTTTGGCGGCGGAGCGGGCCTCGCGCAGAAAAAAATCTATGTTGCGCTGGTCCCTGGCGAGCTCGGGCGAGAGCAGTTTTACGCAGACAATTTTGTCCAGGGCTTCATGTCGGGCCTTGTAGACCGTGCCCATGCCGCCTTGTCCAAGTTTGTCGCTTATCGTGCAGCCGGAGAATACCGTGCCGCGGAAGTCGGTTTCAGTCATCAGATTCTTCTGTCCCGTACGAAAATGCTGCCGCGCCTGGAGGGTATTTCCTTGGCGTAACGCTTAAGTTCGGCCGCGCTTTCTACTATCTTGGCGTAGTGTTTCTGGGTTTTTGGCGCGACTATCGCTACGGTCAGTGACATTAACGGGAAATCCCGTGTCTTGTTCTTCCTGTCCATAGTGGTTATGTAGCCGCGGCGCTGATCTTCTTCGTTGTAAAAAGACGGGATCACGCTGTCGAATTTTTCCGTAATGGCTTTTGCCACCGCTTCGCAGGTTTCCGGAGAGGTTATCAGTATGAAGTCGTCGCCACCCACGTGTCCCACAAAATAGTCACTGCCGCCGGCCGTTTTGGCTTCTTCGGCAAGCAGCAGGGAGATGCGCTTGATAACGTCGTCTCCTTTCGCATAGCCGTAAACGTCGTTGTAGGCCTTGAAGTTGTCGGCGTCAACGTAGCAGAACGCGAAGGGTTCTTCATCGGCCAAACGCCGCAGGACTTCCTCTTCGATAGCCGGGCTGCCCGGCAGGCGGGTGAGAGGGTTGAGGGCGGTGTCCGCGTTTTTGCGTTTGATGAGACGGTTCACCCGGGCGCGGAGTTCGCGCACGTCGAAAGGCTTGGTTATAAAATCGTCGGCGCCCAGTTCTATGGAGGTAACTTTCGCTTCGGTCTCGGAAACTCCGCTTAATATTATTATGGGGATGTCGCGGGTGTCCGGGACCTCCCGGACATGCTTGCAGAGGGCATAGCCGTCTATTCCCGGCATGCGCAGGTCCAGCAGAATTATGTCGGGCTTGTTGTCGCGCAGGAAAGCCATAACTTCCCCGCTGTCGGCCAGCGCGGTAACGATATAATTGTTTTTTTTAAGTACGGCTGATATCAGCAGCCCTACATTAGGATCGTCATCCACAACTAAAACTTTCTTTCCCGACAATTTGCCCCCCGATAGCGCTTCCCGGCCGCTGCCGGCTAAAACCCGGCATCCCGCGGCAATAATTATAAAATATAATATATAGCAATGCAATGGCGTTATTCCCGGTGGAGAAGCGCTGATAGGCGCAAGTTGTTCGTGCCGGCTGTATGTAACTTGTGTTACACTTGCCTATTGACAACCGTCAGGCTTGGTGCTAGAATAAAATTGTCAGGGCTGCCTCCCTCACCTACCCCCCCAATAGGCAGCCCTGCCTTATTTGGTACGGATTTATGGGTAGAAATCTTAAAATAATATTCCTCTGTGCCCTGTCTCTGGTCCTTATTTTAACGGTTATCTTCGCTGTTTTTATGCGGGCGGAGCGCGCGCGTGAGGACCGGCTTGACTGGCGCGCCCTGGCCCGCGTTGCCGAGGAAAAAACCCCGGGTATGGCTATTGCCATGGTGGACAAGCGGCTGGCCGTGCACCCCCGGGATTCCTTGCTTTACTACTATAGGGCCAGGCTCTATTATGAGGCCGGTTCTGCCAAAGAAGCTCTGGCCGACGCGGAGCGCGCAATCAGCCTCGGCTACGCGCAGGAAATATCGCACTTGCTTAAGGCGCTGGTGTACGGGCATCTTTACGGGGATTATGCCCGGCAAAAAGAACTGGCTTCAAAAGCCCTGGTTTACGACCCTGCCTATGATGAGGCCTATATTGTACGGGCAGAGGCGCACTATCTGCTTGGTGATTACCGGGCCTGCGCCAAAGACGCCGCTGCCTACTCGGCGCTCAGTCCCGGAGAGGCGGAAGGTTATGAGACCAGCCTTCTTTGCCTTGAGCGGACCGGCGATCTTGCCGGCGCGGAAAAGGCTGGTCTTAAAGTGCTGGAGCTGAAGCCCGCCAGTCATGCCGCGTTGTGGCGCCTGGGGCGGCTTTATGCCGCCACCCGGCGGCATCAGCGCGCCATAGAAAACTTTTCGCAGGCTATAAGCGTCAGCGGGGGCAGGGCGCCTTATTATCTGGACAGGGCGCATTCCTGTGCCGAGGAAAAAAATTTTTCC
The DNA here is from genome assembly GCA_001800275.1 of Elusimicrobia bacterium RIFOXYA12_FULL_57_11. Classification (GTDB taxonomy): domain Bacteria; phylum Elusimicrobiota; class Elusimicrobia; order Elusimicrobiales; family UBA9959; genus UBA9959. Next base: position 456 of record MGVB01000127.1, on the reverse strand, counting down.
TGTGCGGCCTGGGATTACGCTTCCGCCATGGCCTGGACGGAAGTTTCCGGGTATGCCAGTTACTACTACCTGCTGGGCGGCGCCATGCACCGCGTAGGGGAATTTGAGGCGGCTCTTGAGGCCGCCGGGTCGGCGCTGAAAAAAGAGCCGGCCAACCCCGACTTCTACGAGCTGCGCGGCCGCATATTGGCCGATGCCGGAAAAACTTCTGCCGCAAAAAAAGACTTCCAAAAAATGTTCGCCCTCTCTCCCGCCAAAAAGGCGGAAGCGGAAAGTCTGATAGAACAGCTCCAGATTAAATAGACCGTTACCACCCGTCCTTTCACCGTGAAGATTTAGATGTATATCAAAAAACCGCCGGCGTGGACAGTGGCGGCCGGGTTAGCAAAACCTTCATGAGGCTGAGGCTTGCGTAGCGCCGAAGCCGAATGATGAGCGAGGCCACGGTGTGGCCGA
>MGVB01000126.1 GCA_001800275.1 Elusimicrobia bacterium RIFOXYA12_FULL_57_11 | reverse complement strand
CGCTACGGCTTCCATGTAATCCTGCCCAAAAACAGGTTTTACTGTAATGTGCGCGCCGTCAAAAGGTTCGGTGAACAGGTCCGGGGTGGAGGCGAACTTAGCGGAATCTTTTTCCCCGACCACAAGGAACTCCCTGTCTGAGAAATCCAGCCCCCAGCGTTCCCGCAGGTGTTTAAACCTGCGCTCCCTGATCCGTTTTATGGCGGCGTCACAGGCCGTGAGCCTGGTTCTTTCGGCGGCCAGGTTCGGACAATAGGCGTCGGAGATATGGAACGCTTCTCCGCTGCCGCCTTTGTTGAGCAAAGACAGTAAACCGGCGGATTGCCATTTAACCGCGAACCTGGTCCGGAGATTCACCGGCAAAAGATTGAAGATTTCGCTGGCGTTGGTCAGGAATTTACGAATCAGGAACAGCCCGGAGGCGCTCAAAAGGGCCTTGCGTGTAAGGTCAACGCGGGGAATATTACGCAGGTGAAAGCGCAGCCGGTCGCTTTTTTCCCTCCGGGCGGCCAGGAAAGCTGCGGTGGCCGCGGTCAGGTCGTATTCAGTCTTAAGGGCGGAAGGCTCTGTGAAGAAAGGCCGGCTTTCCCGGTAAAGGCGGCCATAGGGAGTAAGCGGCCTGAACAGCGCGTAAAAGGTTTCGAATTCGGCAAAAGCCAGTGTTTTTTTCATGTCTGTGTCTGCTGCCTGATTCTTTTTACGCGACCGGCTTTGTGCTGTTTTTAACAGCCGGTTGCTGTTATCTGGTACGGATTGTAGACTATTCGCTCCGTCAGAGCGGGGGATGCGAGTTTTTTTTCAAATTCCCGCCTGCTGACATTATACAAATTGACTATGAACGCGGCTAAGTCGGGTTTTCTCCGGAAAAAAACCTGAAAGCGGGCGTTGAGCGCCTGCCACTCGCTCCAAGACAGGAAAATTTTTGTCGGGTCCTCGACTATTAATGTCGTACTGTTTTCTGTCCTGGGCGGTACTTTTTCAGGAGTAAGGGCTCCGTCCACGGAGAGAAAGGCGTTTTCGGTCCTGTCGCCAGTTTTCCATAACGGCACGCCGGCTGTTGCCCAGACAAGTTTTATTTCGGACGCGGTTAAATCCAGATTTTCCGGTTCCACTTTCGCCACATATACAAAAACCGGCTTCTCTTCTTGTGCCACCTGGGTTGTCCGGTCCGCGGCGCCGTCTATGAAAATAGTGCCTGCTCCATGGCGGCGCATGTCGGTCAGGATTTCCGACAACTGGGAATTGTTTTCCGGACCGGAAATCTCCGCCCGGCCGGCGCGCAGGGCGCGCAGGAGTACCGGTTTCCCGATAGCCGTGTTGAACGGGTAAACATTAAGGATTTCACAGCTAAGGTCGGAATGCTTCAGGGAGGAGTCGGAGCAGAGCAGGATATCCCCGCGCTGCGCGCGGACATGCGGTTTGAGGGTCCCGAAGATAATGTCTTTCTCTTCCCCGTCCACGCCTATGCTGAACGCGCCCATTGAGCCGGTGCCCCGCAGGCGGTTCATCGCGTAGTTAAGAAAGGTCGTTTTTCCGGCGTTTTTTTGTGAACCGACTATGAAAACGGTCCGGTCTTTTAATTCGTGGATGAAATCCATATTTTAAGCGCGTTTCCGGGCCGGATTTTCCCCCGGCTGCGGATCCGCGATCCCGGAGTGCGGGAGGTCCTTTATTTTTTATGCCTTCGTGTGCGCATCAGGTTAGCCGGCTCAAGCGTCAGCTTGCCTCCGTTGAGCAGTTTGGCCACGCCATCTATGGGTTTGTACGTGTCGTCGGCGCAGAACCAGCAGTTGTCATGATTCGAAACGTAGCCCTCCGGCTCGGTGTAGGTGGTCACTACGCCTTCGTAGTTGCGCAGCACCACGCGCTTGTCCGACATGGAGATAAGGTAGTTGGGCATTACCGGCGTTTTGCCGCCACCGCCGGGTGCGTCCACCACGAAGGTCGGTACGGCCATGCCGGAGGTGTGGCCGCGCAGGTTCTCCACTATCTCTATACCCTTCGCCACGGAAGTGCGGAAGTGGCTGATGCCGACCGAGAGGTCGCACTGGTAGATGTAGTACGGTTTTACGCGCGCCATCAGCAACTCGTGCACCAGGCGCTTCATTGTCTGGGGGCAGTCGTTCACGCCCTTAAGGAGCACGCTTTGGTTGCCCAACGGAATACCGGCGTCGGCGAGCTTGCGGCAGGCTTCTGCCGCCTCAGCCGTCAGTTCTTTGGGGTGGTTGTAATGCGTGTTTACATAGATAGGGTGGTACTTTCGCAGCATGTTTACAAGCTTGTCGGTGATGCGCATGGGCAGCACCACGGGCATGCGGGTGCCCAGGCGGATTATCTCCACGTGCGGGATGGCGCGCACTTTTTTTATGATCCCTTCCAGCATTTCGTCGGTAAGTACCAGCGGATCGCCGCCGGAGATCAGTACATCGCGAATCTCTTTATTTTTTCGGATGTACTCTATGGCACGGTCGATATTTGCGCCCGACATATGAACGTCCTCGAAGCCTACCAGGCGGCGGCGGGTGCAGTGGCGGCAGTTCATGGAACAGATGTTGGTGACCAGCAGCAGCACACGGTCCGGGTAGCGGTGCGTGAGCCCGGGCACGGGTGAGTCCACGTCTTCGTGGAGCGGGTCGGCCAGGTCGGAGGCGTCGTTGGTGAGTTCTAGGCCGCGGGGAATGGCCTGCATGCGTACGGGGCAGTTTTTGGCTTGCTTGTCCATCAGCGCTGCGTAGTAGGGTGTGATGGCCATAGTGAATTTCTTAAGGCAGGATTTAAGGTCGTTCTTCTCCTGCGGCGTCAGTACGGCCACTTTTTCCAGGGTCGTAATGTCTTTTATAACGTTCTTCAACTGCCACTGGTAATCGTGCCAGTCGCTTTCGGGCACGTTCTTCCAAATCGGTATTTTCCTGTAGTCCACGGGTTTGTAGGTTTTCATGTTATAATCCTTGGCTGGTGGTCAGGCGAACTGTTTTTCGTAAGCGTCCCTTATCTCCGGGCTTTCGCGCAGTATGTTCAGCGTGGTGTCGGCGTGATGGCGCGTGTAGCCGTTGCCTACCAGCATCGTGATATCCTTGCCTACGCCTTCCGCGCCAAGCGCGGCCTTGGTGAAAGAGGTGGCCATGCTGAAAAAATAGACGATGCCCTGGTCCCGGCACATCAGAATGGAGGCCATCTCGGTGTTGGGGATGTTGACGCAGTTTATGACCACGTCGGCTTCCCTGTCTCCGGTGGCTTCCATCAGTTTCTTGTGGCAGTCCAGGGCGTCGGTGGCGTCGGCCTGTATCACGTGGTGGCAGAAGCCATAGGCTTTCACTTTGCCGCAGGCTTCCCTGGAATACTCAAGCCCCACCACTAACCCGGCCACGCCTGCTATCTTGCGGGCCTCGTAGGCGCACAGGATGCCGGATTTGCCGCCCGCGCCTATTATTGCCACCACCTGGTTGGGGCGCACCAGCTTGGCGGTCTGCGCGGGGGCGCCGGCAACGTCGAGAATTGCCAGCGCCAGCTTCTCGGGCATGTCGGCCGGCAGTTTGGCGTAGATACCGCTCTCGAACAGGATCGCCTTCGCGACCACGTTCACCTGCTCGGTGCCCTTCTTGATGCCCAATATCTTCTCTATCTTCAGTGGTGTCAAAGACAGCGAGACCAAGCTCGCTATCTTGTCCCCCTCCTTCAGGTCGATCCTGCCGGCCAGGGCGGGACCGATTTTCGCCACCCGCCCGTAAAACATGCCGCCGGAACCCGTCACGGGGTTCTGCATCTTGCCGCGTTCTTCCACTATTTTCAGGATGGAGGCCTTTATCTTCTCCTCGTCCCCGCCGGCCTCGCCCTTTATCTGGGTGAAGCTCGCGGAATCAATATTGAGCGTATTTACGTTTACGAGAATCTCGTTGTCATGGAGGTGGTCCATGCCGTTATCCAGCCTGACTGCGGGTTGAGGCAGGCCCCCTTTCGGCTCCAGCACGCGGTGCGCGCCGAAAGGGTTGCCGCCTTTTTTTACGGTTATCGTGGATGCGGTTGTCATAACGGGGTTCCGGAAGTTTGACTATTACGCGTAAATCTTCTCGTAGATGTCGCGTATCTGTTTGGACTCGCGCAGGATGTTCAGCGTAATCTCCGCATGGTCCTTGCAGTAACCGTTGCCTATGATCATGTCCACGTCCTTGCCCACGCCCTCCGCTCCGAGCGCGGCCTTGGTGAACGAGGTGGCCATTGTGAAGAAGTATACTATGCCGCCGTCGCGGGTCATCAGGATGGAGGCCATTTCAGTGTTGGGGATGTTTACGCAGTTGATGATGACGTCGGCCATCTTGCCGCCGGTCAGCTTGTAGATGGCGTCGTAGCACTCGAGCGCGTTGGCGGCGTCCAGCTTCAGGCTCTCGTGGCACAGGCCGTATTCCTTCATCTTGGCCAGGCCGGAGTCGGAAGAGGTGATGCCTATAATCTGCCCCATCACTCCGGCGCGGCGGCGGGCTTCGTAGGCGCACAGCACGCCGGATTTGCCGGCCGCGCCGATGATGACCACGGTGTTGCCGGGGCGCACCAGTTTGGCGGTCTGCGCCGGGGCGCCGGCCACGTCGAGCACGGCCAGGGCCAGGGTTTCGGGCATGTCGGAGGGCAGCTTGGCGTAAATGCCGCTCTCGAAGATGATGGCCTTGGCCACTACGTTTACCTGTTCGGTGCCGGGCTTAATGCCTATGATCTGCTCGATCTTCAGCGGGGTCAGGGACAGGGAGACCAGGCTCGCAATCTTGTCGCCTTCCTTGAGGTTGGTCTTGCCGGCGAGCTTCGGGCCTATCTTCAGCACTTTGCCGCGGAACATGCCGCCGGAGCCGGTCACGGGGTTCTGCATCTTGCCGCGCTCACCCACGATTTTAACAATCATGGCCTTTATTTTTTCCTCGTCGTTACCGCATTCCTTCTTTATCTGGGTGAAGCTGGCGGAGTCTATATTCAGGGTCTCGACCTCGAGCAGCAGCTCGTTATCATAGATATAATCCATGTTGTTATCCACGCGCTGGGCGGGCTGGGGCAGCACGCCCTTGGGCTCGAGCACGCGGTGTGAGCCGAAAGGGTTACCGTTGGCTTTTATCTCTACCTTGGTCTGTGTGGGCATTGTGTTGTTCTCCTTGTGTTATTTTATCTTGAAAAGCTGCCTGACGTCCGACGGTTTAGCTATCTCGAGGCCGGCTTCCAGTGAGAAGCGCACAGCCCGCTCCACGAACTCGGAATTGGACTTGGCCAGCCGGCCCTTGGAGTAGTAGATGTTGTCTTCGAAGCCGACGCGGATGAATCCGCCCGCTGCTATGGCGCCGCAGATGCCGGGAATGTGCGCCCGGCCTATGCCCATGACGGTGAAGTAGCTCTCCGGGGGCATCTGGTCCATCATGTAGGAAAGGGTCTTAACCGACAGCGAGAGCGCCGCCGGCACCTGCATCACGAAGCCGTAGTGATAAGGCGGCTTTATGAGGCCTTCCTTGATGAGGATATGTGACGACTGGACGTGGCTGACGTCGAAACATTCCAGCGTGGGGCGCACGCCGTGCTTGTTCATTTCGCTGGCGAACTGCCGCATGATAGGCAGCGTGTTGACTATGTACTCGTTGCCGAAGTTCACGGTGCCGCAGTCGAGCGATGCCATGTCGGGTTTCAGCGCTACGGGGGCTATGCGCTCATCGGGCGTCATTCCCACGGCGCCGCCGGTGGTGATTTCCACCACCACGTCGCTCTTTTTGCGGATGAGGTCTATGGCCTTTTTGAATACGGCCACGCTGGCGGTAGGCGAACCGTCGTCGTTGCGGGCGTGCAGGTGCACTATGGAGGCACCCGCGGCGCAGGCTTCGGCCGCGGCGGCCGCGAGCTCTTCCGGGGTCACCGGCAGGGCGGGCTGCTGGGCCTTGGTGGTCTCCGCGCCCGTAATGGCGCAGGTGATAATCATTTTGTTTGCCATGATATCTCCTTAGAACTTGCGGATAGTGCCGGCTATGTGCAGCGGGGCTTCGGTGGCTTTCACTACTTCTTCCACGGTAGTGTCTTCGGCAATCTCTTCCAGGACCAGGCCTTTCTTCGTTACGCGGATGAAGGCCATGTCGGTGACGATCAGGTCCACTTCCCCCTTGGCGGTCAGCGGCAGCGAGCACTTTTTCAGGATCTTCGGCGCGCCGTTCTTGTTGACGTGCTCCATGGCCACTATGACGTTCCTGGCGCCTGCCACCAGGTCCATGGCGCCGCCCATGCCGGGTACCATTTTGCCTGGGATCATGTAGTTGGCCAGGTTGCCTTCCATGTCCACTTCCAGCGCACCGAGCACGGTGTAGTCCACGTGTCCGCCGCGGATGATGGCGAAGGACATGGCGGAATCGAAGAACGCGCCGCCGGGCAATATGGTGACGGGCTGGCCGCCCGCGTTGACTATGCTCTGGTTGATCTTGTCTTTGGAGGCCGCCGGGCCGAGGCCGGTGAAGCCGTTTTCGGAGTGCAGCAGTATCGTGCGGTCCGCCGGGACGTAGTTGCCGACCATGGTGGGCATGCCTATGCCGAGGTTTACCAGTGCCCCGTCGGGCAGTTCCTGCGCTATACGCTTTATCAGGCGTTCTCTCTTAAGTTCCTTGGGGTCCATTTAAATTCTCCTTAGGGCTTTACCTGCACGTTGGAGGCGGGCAGGACGGCTTTCACGAGGGCGCTCACGAACACGCCTGGGATGGTGATCTTCTCTGGGTCCAGTTCACCGGGTTCGACGATCTGCCCGGCCTCTACTATAACGTGGTCGGCAGCCATGGCCATGGAGACGGCCATGTTCTTGGTGGCGCCGGGCAGGAAGGCGTTGCCGTATTTGTCGGCGACCTCGGCCTTGATGAAGGCGAAGTTTGCGCCGAGCGGCAGCTCGAGCAGGTA
>MGVB01000125.1 GCA_001800275.1 Elusimicrobia bacterium RIFOXYA12_FULL_57_11 | reverse complement strand
CGGCTGCCGCGGGGGACTGGCCCGCCGGTATCGGCCGGCGCGAACTTGTCGCCGTATTCGGGCTCCGCGCGGTGGCGGCTTCCTTCGCCGCGGACAGAATAATGAACGGGTATGCATAAACATCACGCGCTGGAGCAAAGAAAGTGGGTCCGTTTGACCAGGGCCTGCAATAACCGCTGTCTCTTCTGCCTGGACTGTGAGACACAGGACGGGTCTTTCGTCCCCTTGCGCGAGGTGGAGGCTGAACTCCGTTCCGGTCTGAAAAAAGGCTGCCGCCGCGTTGTTTTGAGCGGCGGGGAACCCACTTTACACCCGGATTTTGTGGAGATAGTCCGTCTTGCTTCCGGGCTGGGTTATCCGCATGTGCAGGTTATAACCAACGGGAGGATGTTCTGCTACGCGGACCTGCTGGGGAAATCAGTGAAGGCGGGTTTATCCGAGATAACGTTCTCCCTGCATGGTCTGACCGCGGCCAGCCATGATATGCTGGTCGGGGCGCGTGGCGCTTTTGCCCAGACCGTCAGCGCTATTTCCGCGGCGGTGAAAACGCCCGGGCTCATAGTGAGCAGTGATATCGTGGTTAACCGGCAGAACGTGGATGAACTGGCTGATATCATCCGCCTTCTATACGGCCTTGGCGTGCGCGAATACGACTTGTTGCAGATCATGCCTGTGGGGCGTGCCTGGAAATACTGGCGGCGCCTGGGATATGACGCCTTTAAAAAAAAGTCCGCGCTGGATAAAGCTTTGGCCTGGGCTTCCGTGCCGGGGATACACCTGTGGACGAACAGGTTCAGCCCTGCCCGGTTCGAAGGCCGTGAGGAACTTATTCAAAGCCCGGAAAAATTAATGGACGAGATCCTTGGCCGGGCGGAAATGTTCCGTGCTTTCCTGCGCGAAGGCGTGCGCATGGTTTGCGCCGGGGCGCGGTGCCGGTATTGTGTGCTGGAGCTTTTCTGTTCCGACCTCAAGGAACTGCGCGCTAGGGGCCGCCTGGGCCGCAGGCCCGCAGCGCTTTGCCTTGTTCCCGCCCGCCGGGCGGCGCGCGGAGGGGTATCCTCTCATGCCCCCGTTTCCGGCCCGGCGGCCGGAGCGGAGATCTCGGCCCGGGCCGGGCTTAAGGCAATAGGCGCTTTTTTTGTAAAGTGCAGGTATGTTGTAAAAGGCGGCGCCTGCCAGTCCTGCGGCAGGGGGCGGGAATGTGCCGGGGCAGATATACAGTACGTTATACGCCGCGGCTTCAGGGCGCTGTTCCCTTTTTCAGCGGATACAGCGGGGAAACGGAGCAAATGATGGCGACAAGATTGAGTCTTCTTCTGCGCGGCGGGTGTGCCATAACAAGTTCACCTCTCGGTCTGCGCCTGGCGGAAAGTGCCTTGGAGGCCTTTGCCGGATTTGACGGGATGTTGGAAATAAATCTTGCCGGCAGCGGCGGGGACCGTGTTTTCCCCGTCAAAACCGTTAAGGGAGGCCTGTTCAGGCTGATCAGCCTGAAACCGCGGCGCTACAATCTTATGACACGCGGTGAAATTCGCGGATTTTTTGCGGGAGTGGCGCGGTCTCCTGTGAACACGGCCGATGCCGCCTCCGTAAAATGCCGCAGGAACAGCCTGCCGGCTGCGGCGCTGCGGGTTCCTAAAATTCTTGTATTCAGGTCCCTTTTAAACGCGGAATTAGAGGATTCTTCCTGTATTCATCAGGCCAGTTGGTTCCTGGCCTCGGCATTGAAAGCCGGGGGCGCGCGGGTGGTTTTTTCTGATTTGAAACTCACTTTATCCGGAGAAGATTTTGAACGCGGCGAGGAATTGTCCGGCCTGTTGCGCGAGAACGCTGACATCAGCTTCGCCGCACTGACGCTTTCGGAATCGTATTTCAGGGGTGCGGAGAAGCTGGCGCGGTTTATTAAAAAAAAGCTGCCGGCTTGCCGCATAGCGGTAGGCGGCATCATGCCTTCACGGTATCCTTTTAACGTGCTGGCGAATCTGCCGTCAGCCGATATCCTGGTAAGAGGCGACGGGGAAAATATTTTTCCGGAGGCAGTTTCCATCCTTTGCGGTTCAGCGCCCGTGGAAGTTGTCGAACAGAAGCTCATGGGATTGAACGGGTTCGCATACCGCGACTCGTCCCGTATAGTTCTTTCCAGGATAGACGCTTCCAACGCGGAGCGGGAGCTGGATGGCAGCAGGCTTGATTTCGGGATGCTGACCAGGAGGGACGTCGCCGGGGGAGGGACACTGTATCTTTCGCGGGGGTGTATGAACGCCTGCAGTTTCTGCGTTTCACTGAACAAGGGGGGCTATCGGGCCGTTTCCACCGTCAAGGCGAAAGAATGGCTTGCCGCTTACAAGGAGCGGGTCCTGGAATTATTCGGCTCCGAGGCCGGGGCCCCTGCGCGCAGTTTCGGCCTGGGTTTTTACGATGATGATTTTTTTGTGGATAAGGAGTGGGCTTTGGAAATCCTGGGGTTTATGAAAGGGTCCGGGCTTTTTGTGGGATTTTTGCAGGCAGCGGTGAAATCTTTTTTCAGGAAAGGCCGGCTAAACCAGGATTTTTTAAAACGCCTTGACAGTTCGGTTTTCCGTTCCAGGGAAGTTCCTGATAAGAAAAAAACAGACATTTTTATCGGCACAGAAAATTTTTCCGGCAGTGAGTTGAAACGGCTGGGGAAGGGTTATGGCTACAGGGAAATTAAACGCGTGGCGGAAGCCCTGTCGGCCAAGAAAATACGGCAGAGTCATCATTTTATAATGTGCAACGCTTTTACCCGGGCTGTCGACCTGAGAAAAAATATTGCCGCATTGACCGCGCTTAATAAAACCTGTTCTCCGTATTTTGACATTCTCCGCCCGGGGCGGTTGTTCTCTTTTTTTGGCACGCCAAGTTACCGCAGGGCCGTGGCCGCCGGGCTGTCCGGGTTTATAAATGTGAAAGATGTTCTTTCCGTCCGCGGTTTTCCGGAATATGATTACCCCTTGGTGGGGGGAGACAGCCCGGCCGAAAGGGAGGCGGATGCAATGCTTCGGGCGGTCCCATCGCGTCTGCCGTCTATAAAATGAACATCAAAGTTCAGCATCTCAAAAAATTGGCAGATTCCATTCTTGATGATTGCGTGGAAGGGCGGGTTGCCGTCCTGGGGGAATCCTGGGCCTACCGGGCTGCAGGGCGGCGGCCGGCCGGAGCGCTGTGGCCTCCCCCGGAGGGGGGGGGCGGGCCGGTTACCCCGTCGAATTGTCTGGCGCTCGTGGACCGGTGCCTGCTGGAAATATTATGGGAGCATACCAGCCGGAAAAACAGGGGAGTGCGCGCTGCGTACCGGCGGAAACTTGGACTTTGGCTGGCCAGACGATTCAGGTACCGGGAGAAAATCTATAAGAACCTGAAGCCGGACGTCACTGGGAAGAACAGGTTTGTGAATTGGCTTTGCAGCGGTTCTTCCGTGGATCGGCTGGTGCTCCTGCTTACACATTCCTGCCAGTTGCGCTGCGCGTACTGCACTGTCGCCAAATATCCGGCGGACAGCTCTTTTCCTGTTATCAGGCGGGCCTGTGATCTTTTGCTTGACGGCGAACGCAAACAGGTGTACCTGCAGTTTTTCGGCGGCGAACCGCTGTTGCGGTTCGATCTTTTAAAGCGGGCTGTCGAGTATGGCAGGCTTCGCGCCGGGGCGCGCGGGAAGACCATTTCTTTCAGCCTGACGACCAACGGGCTTGCCCTGGACGCGGAGAAGCTTGATTTTCTTGAAAAGAACGGATTTTCAGTGGAGGTAAGTTGTGACGGAGACGAAAAGGAGAACGGCATCAGCAGGCCGGCCCTGGCCGGGGATATCGGGAACGCGCACAAAAGGCTTGTAAGGAACCTGGACGTCCTCAAAAAGCGCAAGATAAAATATAAGGTAATAATGGTCGTTACGCAGGAAAATTTAAGCCGCATGAGGCGCAATTACGGATATCTTTCCGCTGCCGGGCACAAGTCGATACAGGTGAATTATGCCCTGGGAAAACTTTGGCGGAAAGAGTCAACGGCGCGATTCTTTTCGGAAATAACGCGCATTTCCGGAGGGGCGCAAAAACTGGCGCGCTCTCAATTGGTCAATTATACCCCTGACCGCAGGGAGCCGGTGGCCCTTAACTCGGAGTTGTCCTGCGACTGCGACGGGGTTCTTTACCGGGAAACCGGGTTGTGCATAGAACGGGATTTTAAAATCATGAAAGAGCGTTTCCGGGTAGGGTCGGTATTCGACGGGAGAATAGAGCCCCGTATCCTGGGCAACACGCAATTCGACAATTTTTTCATGCTCACGAAGGCGTATGGCCGGTCAAAGCGCCTGTCGGAGATAGTTATGAATAACGTGGGATTTGGCAGGGCACTGGATGCGCTCCGCTTACGTACGGGGAGGTCCGGGTGAAGGCAAAATTCTCCGTTCCGTTCAACGGCGATCTCGCGCTGGTGAAAGAGGCATTGTCTTCCGGGCGGGTCTCGGAAGTGTATTTCGCTTTGCCGGGGCGGCGCTCCGGCGCCAGCGATCATTTCGTTCTTCCCGGCGGTGTCGACGCGGCCTATGGCCCCCTGCTCCCGGCGCTTGCGCGCATCTGCGCCGGGTTCGGGGTCAGGACAAATCTCTTGTGCAACGCTCCCAGCCTGGCGCTTACTCCTTTGACCGGCATCTTTGCTGCGGCGAAGGCGCTGAAGGTGGCCTCCATTACACTGGCGGATCCCCTGTTTATAGATAAATTCAGGCGCGCCTTGCCGGAAGTGGCGCTGCAGGCTTCTGTGATAATGAACCTTCGTTCCGAAGAGCGGGTGCGGCAGATGTTGCGCGCCGGGGTAGGGACGCTTACGCTGGCGGCCGAGGTTAACAGGGATCTGCCCCTGCTGCGCAGGATAAAAAAACTCAAGGCTGAATTTCCGGGATTTAAGGTTAAACTGATGGCGAATTATTACTGCGGCTATGACTGTGTTTTTATGAACGCGCATTACTTAAGCGGCATGTTCGGCGGACGAGGCACATCCGCGGCGGGCGGCGGCTGTTTTTTCCGGGGCGGCGATGCAGCCGAAGGGATCAGGCGTCCTTTCATCCGGCCTGAGGATATCGGCCTTTATGTCAAAGACAGGCTGGCCGACGAGTTTAAGCTGATAGCGAGGTATCAGGCTTCTTCGGTCCTCAGGAAAATATATGCGGCGTATTTCCGGGGTAAATTCGGCGGCGACCTGGGCGAGCTGCTTGGGGGAAAAGCCGGGGATTACGCGAAAAGCCAAATGTGTTATATGGACAACTCCCTTTTTCCGAAGGGTTTTGCCGGGAAAGTGGGAGCTTGCGACAAGAATTGCGCCTCCTGCGGCTATTGCCGCCGGGTTTTCGGGCGTGTTACGGCGGGCAGCCGGAGGCGCAATGAGTAGGCCGCAAAGCGACACCATTTCCGGTAAGCGTGTGGCGGTGGTTACCGTGCCTTTTACTTTCACCGATAAGGTGCCGCGGGAACTCGGGCAGGTGTCCATTGAAACGCTCCGCTTTATAAGTTATCTGAAGGCGTGCCGCAATCAGGTGGTTTTCGTCAACCTGCGGACGGCTGAAAAATTTTTATGGAAGACACGGCGGGCCGGTAGAACTTCCACCGCGAAAATAAAAATGGGCGTATTCTCGAGGTCCCAGGAATTCCTGCGCGCGGAGCTTTCCAGGGGAGCGGTTCCGCAGGAAATACTGCTATGGTGCGATTTTTCTTTTTTTCCTTATACTTTCGACCTTGATGTCATCAGGTCCGTAAGGGAAATCTGCCGTGATGTCTGCCCCGGCTCCAGGGTGAGGGTGGGCGGCGTCTTCTGGGATATTTTTTCTGCGCAAGCGGCTGCCGAGGGATTTGAGGTTTTCAGCGCCGGGGAAGGGGCTGCGGACGCGTATCCGCCGGATTTTTCGGTAGTTTCAGGCGGAGCATACGGGCTTTTTCAGCTGGCGAAAGGCTGCTCCAATAATTGTTCGTTCTGTGTGGCTGGCCGCAGCTGCCCGAGAACTTTTAATAATGCCGGGACACTGCGTTACATGCGCGGCCTGGCCGAGGGCGGCATAAGGGAGTTTTGGAACTGGGATCAAAACGTGATGCTGCGCCCCGCGCATTTTGAGGATTTTGTGGACAGGTACCTGGAGTCCGGCCTTGACGCAACTCTTCATTTCTCGCTGGGATTTCAGCCCAACCTGCTTACTGCCCGGATCGTGAAAAAACTGGGGAGGCTCCGCCTGGGAACGCTGGCCGTCCCTTTTGAAACGGGAACAAGTGAAAGCTGCCGGCTGGCGGGAAAGCCTTACACTATAATTTCACCCGTCAAGCGCGTGTCCGAGATCAACAGGCTCGCGCATAAATCCATAGAGCGCCTGATCTGCCCGTTTATAATTGGTTATCCTCACGATGACTTCCGCTCTATTTTCCGGATCTACCTCTCCATCCTCCGCCTCAGGAGCAGTCCGCTCCCGTTCCCGCTGTGTCTTTTTCCAAATACTCGCGTGTATGCGGAAAATGCCGGCTTGCTGCAGGGGAAAAACATTTCCGAGCTTCACGGGCAACTGTGGCCGCTGGTCCCGGACCGGAAAGTTCCGCAATACCGCAAGCTGCTCCGGTTCCTCGCTATAGACAGCCTTGCGCGCGCTAAAGATAACCTCGGATTATTGTCCGGGGAGATGCTGGCGGCGTTCAGGGAAGAGCTCCGGATAAACGGAGCTTTTGTGGAGATGTGTCTGAACGCCGGTTCCGAGAGCCTAGCGGAACTTGAAAGGGTAGAGAAGAATCTCTTTCATGGCGCTTCCCGCGGGCGGCTGGCGCGGCCCGCCGGGGAGCGGGGCGGCGCGCGGTCCGGTGGTTTTAGCCCGCCGCCGGGCGCATAAGGCGGTTATGAGAAGAAA
>MGVB01000124.1 GCA_001800275.1 Elusimicrobia bacterium RIFOXYA12_FULL_57_11 | reverse complement strand
TGACTTATTTCTCCAGCATGAATGGATATCTGTAATTATGCGGGGGGGTGAAGTTCTCTTTCACGGTGCGCAGGGAGGTCCAGCGCATCATGTTCACCAGGGAACCCGCCTTGTCGTTGGTGCCGGACGCCCGGGCTCCGCCAAAAGGCTGCTGGCCCACTACCGCGCCGGTGGGTTTGTCGTTTATGTAGAAGTTGCCGGCGGCGTTGCGCAGGATGTCTTCCGCTTGCAGGACCGCCGCGCGGTCCTGCGCGAAAATGGCGCCGGTCAGCGCGTAGGGGGAGGTGGCGTCGCATAGGCGCAGCGTTTCTTCGAACTTGTCGTCTCCATAAATGTAGACGGTCATCACCGGTCCGAAAATCTCCTCTTCCATGGTCTTGAAATGCGGGTTGGCGGTTTCTATGAGTGTCGGCTGTATAAAATAACCCTCCGAATCGTCGCAGCCGCCGCCTGTGATTATCTTCGCGTCGGGCGCGGCTTTCGCGAAGTCTATGTATTCTTTTATATTCTTAAAGGCGGCCTTGTCTATGACCGCGTTGCAGAAGTTGGTGAAGTCCTCCGCCGGGCCCATCTTGACGCTTTCTATCTGTGCTATGAGGTCGTTCTTAATGGTGTTCCAGACCGAATGGGGGATGTAGGCGCGGCTGGCGGCGGAACACTTCTGCCCCTGGTATTCGTAGGCGCCGCGCACTATGGCGCATTTCAGTGCCTCCGGGTCGCATGATTCGTGGGCGAAGATAAAGTCTTTGCCTCCTGTTTCACCTACTACGCGCGGGTAGCCGCGGTACTTGCTGAAATTGTTCGTGATAGCGCGCCACATGCCGTTAAAAACTTTGGTGGAGCCGGTGAAATGCAGGCCCATAAGGTCACTGCTGTCTATGACAGGGGCGCCGACTTCGGCGCCGGAGCCCGGCAGCATGTTGATGGCGCCATCGGGCAGGCCGGCCGCCTGCCACAGTTTCATGAGGAAATAAGCGGAATAGACCGCGCTGGAGGCCGGCTTCCAGATCACGGTATTGCCCATTATCGCCGGGGCTGTGGGTAAATTCCCCGCTATGGAGGTGAAGTTGAAGGGCGTCACTGCGAATACGAAACCTTCCAGCGGCCGGTAATCCACGTAGTTCCAGTTGCCGGAAGGCGACAGCGGCTGCTGGTTATAGATCTGTTCGGCATACCAGGTATTGAAGCGGTAGAAATCCACCAGCTCGCAGGCGGAATCTATTTCCGCCTGGTAGGGGTTCTTTGACTGGCCCAGCATCGTAGCGGCGTTAAGGGTTTGCCGCCAGGTTGTGGCCAGCAGTTCTCCGGCTTTAAGGAAGACGGCGGCGCGGGCGTGCCAAGGCATGCGGCCCCAGGTTTCGCGTGCGGCGGCCGCCGCCCGCACTGCCATCGCCACTTCCTTCGGGCCGGCTTTGTGGTAGCGTCCTATTACCTTCTTATGCTCATGGGGTACCGCAATGTCGGCGGTGCGGCTGGTGCGCACCTCCCTGCCGCCGATGATGAGCGGAATGTCTATCACCTGGCCGCGCAGTTCGGAGAGCTTGTTCTTGAGTTCCGCCCGCTCGCGGGTGCCGGGGGCGTAGCTGAGCAGCGGTTCATTTACTGGCTCGGGTATCTGGAAAATTGTGTTCATGCGGTTCTCCTGCTGAAAGTGCGCTCTCAATGGTAACAATTGGCGAGATATTAGTATAATTCATAGTATTCATGGTAAATATGAATATAATTCAATAATGACGCTTGACCTGCACCAGCTTAAAGCCTTCTTTGCCGTGGCGCAGACGCTCAACTATACCGAGGCGTCGCGGCGGCTGTACGTCACCCAGAGCGCGGTGAGCCATGCCGTGGCGAAGCTGGCCCGCAGCGCAAAGGCCGAGCTTCTCAAGAAGAGCGGCAGGAAGCTGGCCCTGACCGAGGCGGGCAAGATCCTCTACGGGGCCTGTGAGGCCGTGTTCTACGAGCTGGAGAAGGCGCAAGAGGAAATATCTGCGGCAGGCAATACAGGCGCGGGTGTCATAAGGCTGGGCGCCACGGTGGAGTTCGGCACTACGCTGCTGATAAAATATATGAAAAATTTCATGCGCAGCAACCCGCGGATCCACGTGGATTTCAACTTCAGTCACGAACTTCTACGGCCGCTGCTCAACGATGAGCTGGATATCGTGATCGACTGCCGCGATCACCGGGCAGAAGGTATAGGAAAAACACCTCTTTTCCGTGAAGAGTACGCGGTCATCGCTTCTCGCGAATATGTAAGCAGGCATAAAATACGCCGGCCCGCGGATCTTTCCGCCTGCAGCGTCCTGTCCATGGATAAGGCCGGGCAATGGTGGGGGAATTTCCTCAATGCCCTGCCCGCGGCCGGGCGCCCGGAGCTGCTTCAGGTTACCGAGCTTAACCATATCCGCGCCATAATAAACGCCGCTATAGAAGGCCTGGGGGTGGGTTTTGTGCCGAAGTACTGCGTGCTAAAGGAATTAAAGGCCCGAAACCTGGTTGAGGTTTTTCCGCATTTGAAACTGCTGGATGATAATTTTTACGTTTATCAGAAAGCAGGCAGGGCCGGGCTTGAAAGGCACCGCAGCTTGCTGTCTTACCTGAAAAACATGAAAACCGCCCACTTGGAAAGGGCCTGAATGCTGATAACCACCGAAGCCCGCTGCACCGGCAAGGCCGTGGTGGCAGCTAAATCCCCGCTTACCGGTTTCTACGGCGATGGCAATCTGGGGACGCACGTTTCAAGCCAGCTGCGCAAGGCAGGCTATGCTGCCATGATAATAGCAGGGAAGGCTGCGCCGGCGGCAGGCCCGGCATAGGCGCCGTGATGGGCTCCAAAATGCTCAAAGCCATAGTGGTGAAGGGTACTAAACAGATCCCCCGGGCCAACCCGGAAGAGATGCGCGCGCTGGGGGCCGGGGACCTGAAAAAAGTGCGGGACCTCGACCAGAAAAGCGGCTGGTCAAAACAAAGCACCAATGCGGTGCTGGCCTGGTGCAACAAAGTCGAAAAGTGCGCGAAACTCAGCTGATGACGGTAACGGTCAAACTTATCGGCCCGCTTATCTATGAGGGCGGGTTCAGCGAGAAGGCGCTGGCGCTGACCCGGCCCGGCCTGGGCAGATGCAGGGATATGCTATAAATCGGAAAAAGGAATAAAGTATGGCTCAATTGGATAAACTGATAGAGAAAATACAGCTTAACCAGGAAATACTCCTGGAGTCCGGCAAGACTCCCATGCTTCGGACGGAAAACGGCGCGACGCCGCTTTTTACCCAGCAGCTCTCCGCCACGCAGCTGACGAGCCTGATACAGGAGATAGCTCCGATGCCCACAAAGGCGGACATCGGCCAGCAGAAAACGGTTAGTTTTGAATATACTGCCGGTGTAAAAACCGTGGTAGTGGCGTATGCTTCGCAGGGCGACCAGGCGACGGCCAGGATAAGCATGGCCGCGGCCCCGGCGTGCGCGCCGGTGCCGGCCGCGGGGGTGCCCGGGTACGAGCCCGGGATAAATGCGCTGCTGCGCAAGATGTTCAGGCTGGGAGCGTCCGACCTGCACCTTACGTCCTGCCAGCATCCCATGGTGCGCGTTAACGGGGACATGAAGGATGTTTTCGAGGAGCCCGTGGTCAAGCCGGACAGGATGACCGCGCTGCTGACGGAGATATTGCCGGCCCACAACGCCGCGCAGTTCGAAGAGTCCCGCGATACGGACTTCGCCTACGAGATCCCCGGCCTTGCGCGTTTCCGCGTTAATGTTTTTATGGACAGGTACGGCATGGGGGCGGTTTTCCGGCAGGTCCCTATGGAGATAGTTACCGCCGAGAAATTGGGGCTCTCCAAGGAGATGCTGGAACTCTGTTTTCTTTCCAAAGGCCTGGTTCTGGTCACAGGGCCTACGGGTTCCGGCAAATCCACTACCCTGTGCGCCCTGGTGGACTATATCAACCGCCACCGCAAGGCGCACATAATAACCATCGAGGACCCTATCGAGTTCGTTCACCAGAAGAAGAACTGTCTTATCAACCAGCGCGAGGTGCACGTGCACACCCGGTCATTTTCCAACGCGCTGCGCGCCGCGCTGCGCGAGGATCCCGATATCGTGCTGGTGGGTGAAATGCGCGACCTGGAGACCATCTCCATCGCCATCGAAACCGCGGAAACCGGCCACCTGGTTTTCGGCACGCTGCATACCACTACCGCGGCCAGCACGGTGGACCGCATAATTGACCAGTTCCCGGCCGACCGTCAGGCGCAGATACGCACCATGCTCTCCACCTCGCTCAAGGGCGTTATAGCCCAGACGCTGTGCAAAAAGACCGGCGGCGGCCGGGTGGCCGCCATGGAGGTGATGTTCGTTAACAGCGCTGTTTCCAACCTTATCAGGGAAGGGAAGATCTACCAGATTCCTTCCATTATGCAGACCGGGCGGAAACTCGGGATGACGCTTATGAACGACTCCTTGTTCAAGCATGTGGTGGATAAGGCTATTTCGCCAGAGGAAGCCTACATTAAAGCCATAGATAAGCAGGGGCTGGTGGAGATGCTCAAAACCAGGGGTATTACCGTGAACCTCAAAGGCCTGGGGGATTAACGCGGGCGCCGCATCCGGCGTAAATGAAAACCGGAGGGGGGGCCCTCCGGTTTTTTTACGGGTTTTTGCGGGATGTCAGCGGAAGTGGTCCCGGAGCATGCGGACCAGGCCTTCGGTGGCTTTTTCCGGTATCTCCTCGCCTTCCCAGTTTATCGAGAAATGCGCGTTGCGCTGGGTGGGTTTTACATAGGTCTCGTACATGGGTATAACCGTGGCCAGGATCTGGTGCCTGGTGTCTTCTATGGTGCGGCTTCTTTCCGTTATGTCGCGCTGTACGCGGCGCAGCACCGCCGTTACCATGCCGGTGGAGACGAAGATCTTGTAGTCGCACAACGGCAGCAGGCCCGGGAAATACAGGGTATAAAGTCCTTCCACGATTATCAATTGCGTGGGCTTGCACAGGACTGTCTCTTTTTCCCTGGTGTGCCGCTTGAAATCGTAAATAGGCTGCTCTATCTCTTTGCCGGCGCACAGGTCCTTGATATGTTTCAGGGCCAGTGTGGAATCTATCGCGTCGGGGTGGTCGAAGTTATAGACCTTCCGTTCGTCGAAACTCAGGTGCCCCAGCGGCCGGTAATAATTGTCCAGCGAAAAGATCTGCCCGGTAATGCCTATCTTGCCGCACGCCGCCGTCAATTTACTGGCCAGGGTAGTTTTGCCCGAGCCGGACCCGCCCGCTATGCCCACCAGGAACCTGGTTTTTTTTGTTGAATCCATCATTGGTTTAGCCTTTTATCGGTGTTGCCCGGTCAGTCAATGTATAAGCAGACGTAAGCGGTATCTTCCGTCACTTTCAGTTGGAACTTCTGGTTTGCCTCCACGGTGAAAGTGGCGCCTTTCGGAAAATCCTTCCAGGCCGTTTCTCCCGGCAGTTTTACCGTGAGTTGACCGCTGGTCACCGTCATTATTTCTTTTTTGGCCGTGCCGAACTCATAGTCGCCGGGAGCCATTACCCCGGTGGTGGCCGCCCCGGTGGCCGCCGTGAAAGCTATGGATTTAACTTTGCCGCCGAAATATTCATTGGTTTTGAACATCTTAGTGTCTCCGTTTAAGTCTCATCAGAAGTTCAATGGCCAGGTTGGCCTGCATGTTGGCTACTATGGCTACGCGCGGCGCCATGGGGCTTATTCCCGGGGCGGGTTCGGATATGCCGTCGCCGCAGATATAGAGATTTCCCATTTTCCGGGTGCGCAGTTTTGAGTTTTTGCCGTAGCCTGCCAGGCCTGAGGCCGCTATCAGGGGCTTGGCCGGGTGAAGTTTCAGCCAGGCGTTGATAAGCATTCCCTTTTCTCCGGCTTTATCGAAGGCTTCCAGCAGAATATCGGCCGCGCCGAAGATGCGGTCGATATTCGCGGGAGTGATTTTTGTGTTATGGGCTACGCACTCGGTGAAGGGGGCCATCTGGCGGAGGCTGGCGCGCAGCGCGGCGGCCTTGCGCAGGCCGATCTGTTTTACAGTGTATTGCTGGCGGTTGAGGTTTGAGGGTTCCACCCTGTCGAAATCCGCTATTATCAGGCGGCCCACCCCGGCGCGGGCCAGCGTGATGGCGGCGTTGGACCCCAGGCCGCCGGCCCCGGCTATGGCGACGGTACAGCCGCGCAGGACAGCCAGCACCTGCGGTTCGTGACGGGAGAATATCGCTCGCTCGAGTTTTGGCACTGCCGGCTCCAGCCTTCGCCCTGCTTTGTGCTGTTAAACCGTGGTTAATGTCCGCAGCAGCCGTTGCACTTATGAGCGCCTGGGTTCATGGGGCAGGCTTCGCCTTCGGAGGAACCGCTTTTTTTAAGGCCGGGGATGTCGTCTGAGACCTTTACCACTTTCCCAAGCTTTTTGTCGTAGACATAGCGCCCGGTCTTGGTTTCTTTTTTTTCAGTTTCTTTATTGTCGGACATAGCTCAGTGTGAGGGTTGCGTAAATCTGGTGCGCCCACCTGGAATCGAACCAGGATAACCAGCTTCGCAGGCTGGGACTCTATCCGTTGAGATATGGGCGCCTTTAAAGTCCGCTGGCCGGGAGCCGGAAACCGTGAGTCCCGCGGGCAGACTTACACCGAGAGACAATTTTATAATTATTGGAGGGGCAGGACAAGGGAAAAGAACTTCCCGCTCTCCGCCGGGATACGGCGTCCGGCGCCAGGGCGCCAGGGAGGGCGGCCTATACTCCGAGGAGTTTTTTCCACCAGGCGCGGCTTTCGGGTTTCGCGTCCGGCACCTGTTCGAATACCGGCTGGTCGGCCTGCCCGCGGAACACCGGCATATTCACGCGGAAGGTGGAGCCGCTGCCCGGCGCGCTGTCCAGTGTTATTTTTCCGCCTTGCATTACCACCATCGCTTTGGTAATGGGGAGGCCGAGCCCCGTGCCTCCCACTTTTTCGCCGGCG
>MGVB01000123.1:494-6874 GCA_001800275.1 Elusimicrobia bacterium RIFOXYA12_FULL_57_11 | reverse complement strand
GAAATATTAAAAAAAGATCCGGCAACGGCCGCGCGGGCCGCTGTGGTCAACACCGCGCGCGGGCATATACATACCCCGGTTTTTATGCCGGTAGCCACGCAGGGAACGGTGAAGGCCGTTACCCAGCGCGACCTGGCGGAAATAGAAGCGGAGTGCCTGCTCTCGAACACCTACCATCTCTACCTCCGCCCCGGACTGGCCACGCTGGAAAAATACGGCGGCCTGAACAATTTCATGAATCATCCCGGGCCAGTGCTTACAGATTCCGGCGGTTTCCAGGTCTACAGCCTCAGCCGGCTGCGTAAAATAACTGACACCGGCGTGCATTTTTCTTCGCATATCGACGGCAGCGCCCACTTCTTTACGCCCGAAAAAGTGATAGATTACCAGGCCTCCATAGGTTCTTCTATCTGGACCTGCCTGGACGTGTGTCTGGGCAACCCTGCCACCCGCGCGGAGGCAGCGGACGCGCTGAAAAAAACTATGAGCTGGGCTCACAGGGCTAAAGAACGGTTCATTGAAAGAACGCGGGACATGGACCCCGCGAAGCGCCCCCTCTTTTTCGGTATCATACAGGGGTCCACCTACCCGGACCTGCGCGCCGAAGCCGCCAGGCACATGGCGGAACTTAACCCTGACGGTTTCGCCATCGGCGGGCTTTCTGTCGGCGAAAGCAAGGCGCAGATGCGGGAGGCGCTGGCGGCGGCGGTGGAGCAGCTGCCCAAAGGCAAGCCCGTATATTTCATGGGCCTGGGTTCCCCCGAGGATATGTGGGACGCCGTGGAGCTGGGCGTGGATATGTTTGACTGCGTGCTGCCCACCCGCAACGCCCGCAACGGCCAGGCGCTCACCTCCGGCGGCAAGTTTTACATAAAGAACGCGCAGTACAAGAACGAGGATGCCCCCCTGGACCCGCTTTGCGACTGCATCTGCTGCCGTAATTATTCCCGGGGCTATCTTTCGCACCTCTTCAAGGCCAAAGAGCTGCTGGTAAGCCAGCTTATCTCCGTTCACAACCTGCGGTTCCTTATAAACCAAACGAAAATAATGCGCCTGGCGATTGCGGCGGGCACCTTCACACAGGTTAAAAAAGATTTTAAGACCGCGTACCTGCCCCGGGCCTGACCTTGCCGCGGTCGGCACCCGCACGCCGCGCGCAGTTAAAGGCCAGGGCGTAAACGCAAAGCGCTATGATAAATGCGCTGAAAATTTGTTAAAATAAAGACCGTAACTTTTGACGACGGAGGAATAATGGAACAGAACTCGCCCATAATGCAGCTTATCCCTTTTATAGCCGTAGCCGCCATATTTTACTTCCTGCTTATCCGCCCCCAGCAGAAGCAGGTGAAGGAAACCAAGAAGATGCTGGAAGCGCTTAAGCCCGGAGACCGCGTAATGACGCGCGGCGGCATGCTGGGCGTAATAACGGCGCTGAAAGAAGAAGAAGTAGAGCTTGAGATAGCCAAAGGAGTTAAAGCGATTTTCACCCGCAGCGCCGTGGGCACGGTGCTGAACCAGCCCGTCCCGGCACAGACCAAGTGACCTGCGGGCTTTGCCGCGCTCGATATTCGGCGTTTCCCGTTCTTATAACCACTAAGGAGCACCAATCGGAATGGATAAATTACACTGGAAGATAGGGTTCACACTCGGCCTTTTGATAATTTCTTTCTGGCTGCTGTACCCGGGTATCGAGTGGTACACGAAAACCCCGGATGAAAGGGGTAAAATGGAGGCCATGAGGATGCGCCCCAAACATATCCTGAACCTGGGCCTGGACCTGAAAGGCGGGACGCACATGCTGCTGGAGCTTGACGTCGAGAAACTCGATAAAAAGGAAAAACTTGGCGACGCTATGGCCCGCGCCATCGAAATTATCCGCAACCGTATAGACCAGTACGGCGTGGGCGAAACCCCCATTTCCCGCCAGGGCGAACGCTGGATTTCCGTGGACCTGCCCGGCATCTCCGACACCGCCGAAGCTGAAAACCTCATAGGCAAAACCGCCCTGCTGGAATTCCGCCTTGTCAGCGATTCCAAAGAAGTGCAGCCCGTCCTCTCCAGGGTGGACGCCCTGTCCGGTCCCCCTTTCCAGAAAGACGGTTCCCTGCTCCCTGAAATAGCCAAGCTCATGCCTAAAGGCACAGGCCTCTTTAAGGCCGCGCCCGGCCCCGAAGGCGAAAGGGCGCGCTATTACGTGCTGGAAAATACCGTGCCCCTTACCGGAGCCTCCCTTGAGAATGCCCGGGTTGAAACCGACCAGCAGTTCGGTACCCCGACCATCGGCTTCACCCTTAATAAGGAAGGCGGGAAGATATTCGAGGATTTTACAGGCGCGAACGTTAACCGGCTGCTCGCCATAGTTCTCGATGGCGTAGTCCACTCCGCCCCGGTCATAAAGAACCGCATCCCGGGCGGTTCCGGCATAATAGAGGGCCCCTACAGCATGGAGGAAGCCCGCAACCTGGCCATAATACTGCGCGCCGGCGCCCTGCCCGCCCCCGTTACCATAATAGAGAAACGCGTGGTAGGCCCCGGCCTGGGAGAAGACTCCATAAAGAAAGGTCTCTCGGCGGCCGGCATAGGCTTCATGCTGGTAGTGGCCTTCATGCTGGTTTATTACCGTGCCGGCGGCTTTGTGGCCGATATCGCCCTGGCGCTCAACTTTGTGTTCCTGGCGGCCTGCATGAGCTATTTCGGCGCAACGCTGACGCTCCCCGGCATAGCCGGCATAATCCTGTCGCTGGCAATGGCCATCGACGCGAATGTGCTGATACTGGAGCGCATGCGCGAAGAATACTCCCTGTCCAAGCCCGTGGCAATGATCATCCCCACCGCCTATAACAAGGCCTGGAGCGCCATCCTGGACTCCAACGTCACCACCTGGATAGCGGCCATCTTCCTGTTCCAGTTCGGTTCCGGCCCCGTAAAAGGTTTTGCCGTTACCCTGACCATCGGCCTGATGATAGGTATGTTCACCTCTGTTTTCGTGACCAGGGTCATCTACGAATTCTGGCTCACGTCCAACCCCAAGGAGCTCAGCATATGATAGTGCTCATAAAAAAAACCAACATCGACTTCATCAAAAAACGCCTCGTGTTCTTTTCCATCTCCGCCGTCCTGATAGGCGCCGGCGCGGTCTCCATAGCGGTAAAGGGAGTGAACCTGGGACTGGATTTCACCGGCGGCACCATGCTGCAGCTGCAATTCGCCAAACCGGTCGCCACCGGGGAAGTCCGCGCGGCCCTTACCAAATCCGGGATCGAGACCACTATCCAGAGCCTGGACCGCAACGCCTACCAGCTGAAGGTCAAAGGCGCGCAGGAAAAGGTTAACGAAATATCAAACAAAATCATGAGCGCCTTGAACGCCAACATGCCGGACAATAAGTTCACCGAGGAGAAGCGGGATTATGTAGGCCCCGTGGTGGGCCGTGATCTGGCCAAGAAAGCGCTGTTCGCTTTTATCCTGTCGTTCTTCGGCATCATAGTTTACGTAGCGTTCCGCTTTGCCACCCCGGTCTGGGGCGCGGCCGGAGTGCTGGCGCTTGTACACGACGTTTTCCTTACAGTAGGCGCCCTGTCGATTACCAACAGAGAGATAGACCTGGTTATAGTAGCGGCCCTGCTGACCATAGCCGGCTACTCCATAAACGACACTATCGTGATCTTCGACCGCATGCGCGAAAATATGCGCATCTTCCCCAAGATGCCCCTGGGCCAACTGGCCAATGCCAGCATCAACGAAACCCTGTCGCGCACGCTGATAACCAACCTCACCGTGCTGGTGGTAGTCGCGATACTGTTCTTTTTTGGCGGCGAAGTAATAAACGACTTCGCTTTCGCCATGCTGGTGGGAAGCATTTTCGGCACTTATTCCACGATAGCCATAGCCACACCGCTGGTATACCAGTGGGAACGCACAGGCCACAGGAGATAAGCGGCGGGCTTGCCTGCGGGCGGAGACGATGTGCGCAAGATAAAGAAATTTAAAATACAGGTTTATGCCCACGAGGTGCTGCGCAAAGCGCGCAAGCACAAGCTCGACCTTGCCGGCGCCGGCCTTGGCGAAGAACAGGCCGTGCGGGAATATGCCTCGGCCCTGGCGGCCTCGCTGGAGCCGGCGGTGGTTTTTGAATACCTTTCCCACGAAGACACTACGGCGTCACGCATCAACCCCGGCTCCTCCGCGCCGCTTACGGTAGGCATACTTACGCTGGGCGGAACTTTCGAGAAGAAGCTTTCAGCCCCCCCCGACGATACGCACAAACGCCTTGACCGCATAGCCGCGCAGGTCTTTCTGCAGACCGCCGTAGGGGTAACCGCCGGCCTGGTGCTCCGGGAAGCGGAGCCTGAAGGTTATGAACTGGGCGAGCCGCTGTATATTTCCTCGTGCCCCGAGCCTGACGCTCCGCCGCGGGAAACAACCGATGTGCCGCTCTATGAAAATGAACTTATAAAAGAGCTTTGCGCCCGCCTTGAAGCGGCAAAGATCGGCGTCACTTTTGACATAGGCGCTTTTACCCCCAAATACTCGGCCCTCTTCGCCCTTCCGTGGCTTTTAAAGAAGAAGAAAAAGAATTAGCTGTCCCCGCGCCCTCTCTTCATGGGTTTAATTCTACTGCTCATTTATAGCTTGCTGGCGCCGGTCCTGGCGCTGTTTTACGCCGTGTTTTTCCTGTTCTCCCCGCGTCGCTCTTTAATGCGAAGCCTTGCCGGAGAACTCGGCGAACGCCTGGCGCTTAAGGCCGCAGCGCCTGATGCGCCGCCGCTCTGGGTACACGCAGCTTCGCTGGGCGAGGTGAAAGCCGCAGCCAGGCTGGCCCCGGAACTGGCCGCGGCGCTTAAGGCCCCTCTCCTGATAACCACTTCAACCGCCTCTGGCCGGGCCGGTGCCGCAAATATTACCCAGTACGCGCGTTTGGCGCCGCTTGATATTTACCCTGTGGCAGCGCGTTTTATAGCCGCTTACCGGCCGCGCATGCTTGTGGTGGTAGAAACGGAGATCTGGCCTGCCACCCTTTACGCGGCGGCCAGCGCAGGCGTACCCGTTTTTTTGGTGAACGCCAGACTCTCCCGCGGTACGGCCGCCTTATACAGAGCCCTCGGGCCGCTGTCGCGGCTGGTGTTCGCGGGCGTAAAGCAGGTGCTGGCCCAGACGGAAACGGACGCGGCCAGGTTCCGCCGGCTGCCCGGCCTGGAGCAAAAGGTGGCGGTAACCGGCAACCTCAAACATGACCAACTGGGAGCCTCTGCCGAAGGACAGGGCAAGGTAAAAGATTTTCTGGAAGCTTCGGATTGGAGCGGCTGTCCCGTTTTCACTGCCGGCAGCACCCATCCCGCCGAAGAGCCGGTTATAATTTCCGCCTGGCTGGAAGCGAAAAAAAGCCATCCCGGCCTTAAACTGGTATTGGTGCCCCGCCACCCGGAAAAGCTCGCGGAGACGGAGGCGGTCTTAAGGAGCCACGGAGCCGCGTTCATGCGCTGGTCCGCCACCATAGTGCCGGAGAATACCGATTGCCTGCTGGTTGACGCCATGGGCCTGCTGCAGGCGCTCTACGCAGTGTCCACGGTTTGCTTTGTGGGCGGAACGCTGGACAATACCGGCGGACATAACCTGCTGGAGCCGGCGCTATTCTCAAAACCTGTAATATTCGGGCCCAATTACCGCAACGCGCGCCTGGCCGGAGAAACCCTCATAAAAGAAAGAGGCGGTCTCATGGTGGAGACCGCACCTCAAATGGCCGAAGAACTCCGGTTGTTCCTGGCCGATCCCGCAGTTTTGAAAACCTCACAGGCGAACGCTTTAAGGGCCCTCAATTCACTGAAAGGCGCCACAGCGCGCACTTTAACGGCGATTACTTCCCGGTTTCCAGCCGGCTGAACGAACGGTTACCGCCACGGACAAACAATGTCCCCTGAAACAAGCGTGAGTATGCCGTTCGTGAATATGAAATTATTACATGGTAAACCTGTAGTTACGGTAGTACAGGCTATGGCACAGGTTCCCGACGTCCCTGTCAGGGTTTTTGTGTTAACGATCTGTGCCGGAGATTTTGTCCCGGGCGGTAAGCCAGCCCCTCAGGAAAATAAGCGCCAAAGGAGTAGCGCACGCTATAAGGCCGTAGATGAGCCACAGTTTCCCTGAATCCTGCGGGCCCGACTGTGGAATATAAGCGGAAAGCATTCTGCCGGAATACAGCCCGGTAGTGAATTTTGCAAGGAACCACGGTATCCCGGCCAGGCCCATATAAGCGCCTACCCGCCCCGCAGGCGCTATGTGCGCCACATATTCAAGGAAACGCGAAGACCAGACAGCTTCACCCAGTGAGAACAGCAGGACGTATGTTATCAGAGAGGCAAGGTCCGGGCCCGGCACCAGCA
>MGVB01000123.1:0-205 GCA_001800275.1 Elusimicrobia bacterium RIFOXYA12_FULL_57_11 | reverse complement strand
GGAAGATGCGGGTCGCCTCCCGGAACTCCTCCGCCGCTTCCGTTGTCCTTGACATCCGGAACAAGGCCACCCCCAGGCTGTTGTGCGCCCTCGCGTACCCCGGCCGGACAAGCGCCGCCCCCCGGAACGCCTCGGCCGCCGCCTCGTTGTTTCCCTGCTGAAGGAGGAGGATGCCAAGGGAGAAGAGGGACGCCGCGTGTTCCGG
>MGVB01000122.1:45249-55751 GCA_001800275.1 Elusimicrobia bacterium RIFOXYA12_FULL_57_11 | reverse complement strand
CTCCAGCCGCCGCGGCTGGAGCCTCCCTTCCGCAACGGGTTTTACCGGGGGGTGTCCCGCCCGCGCCGCAACGAAGGCGAATCTCACTACACGAATCTCACTACCAAGAATCGCTACAGAATCTCACTACCACTTCACGCATTCCTCGGCTTTTTAGTATCATTGGGCTGGAACACCGGGCAGACGGACTTTGATTTTAAAATCGCGTCTATAAGGAGCAGGTATGAAAAAAAACGGGAAATTTTTGGGGGCAGGGATCGGCCTCGCGGCCATAGCGGCGGCAGGCGCGTATTTCCTCTCCGGTGAAAAAGGCGCCAAGACCCGCGCCAGGATATCCGGCTGGACCCTCAAGATGAAGGGCGAAGTTCTGCAAAAGATAGGCTCTATGAAAACCATAGACAGGGAAACCTACCTCAGGCTGGTAGACAAGGTGGCGGAACGCTACACCAGGCTCGAGACAGTAAGCGCCGCCGAATTACAGCACCTGACGGTAGAACTTAAAAATGCATGGGGCCATATAAACAAGGAAATAAATTAGACGCGCACAGTACCACAGGGTCGCGGTCAGGCACCCCCTAAAAGAACTGCAGCCAAACAGAACTGGCGGAGCTTAAAGTTCCGCCCGTTCTGTTTGGCTGCTGGTTAATCTAGAGGCCTATCTTCCCTCCTGTTAATTTGCGCTCTTCCATACCGGTCTTAAGCCTGTAGATCTTATCCCAGCTGCCGTAAACACCGCAGTACTCCCGGTTGATCTCCGCGCCGGTGCCGCTTAAACAACCCTCGTGCAGCCGGCTCATAAGCAAGCCGTCATATTCGCTTTTTATTATCCAGTCCGTATCCAGATAAAAACCGCAGCGCAGTATCATGCGCTCCTGTTCCGCCGGGGTTTCCCCCCTGAGGCGCTGAATAAAATCGGAGCTTGAAGCCCCGCATAATTCCATTTTCCATGCCGCCGCCATTGCCGCGCGGACACTTTCCTTCCCGTCTGCGCCGGCGGCGGTTCGCGCCAGGACCGCCTGCACCCGTGTTTTAGCGCGGCCGACTTCGCCCGCGCCCAGAACGGAGAATTTGGAAGAATCGAAATGGTCCCCTGTTTTTTTTCCCAACGCAAGTTTGACTTCCTCGAAATAAAATTTTTCCCAGACGGCAGCTTCAGCCTTCTCTCCCGCCTCGCCGAGTTGCCTGAGTCCGTTCCAATAGGCACAATCCTTGTCCAGGGAACAGATTTTTTCCGCAGGCAGATTCCGGTTGTAATCCGCACCATCCGCCTGGGAATCGTAACCATAAACCACCTGGTAGGACATGGCGCTGCCCGCCTCCGTTTTCAGCACCATGAAATTATGGAACTCAGGCAGGGAAGTGTCCTCAACCTGGATCATAAGATATCCCGGCCAGCCTGGCAGTTTATAAAAACGCAGGCGTTCGAGGCTGTATGGGAAACGAACTTTCCCGTTCAATTTGTAGCCGAAAAATCCGTAGAATTCCTCCAGAAGGGGGGTATTGGCGGCAACCTCGAGCGTATTGCCGGGCGCCGGAACCGGGCGGCCCGCGACAACAGGCGCCTTCCCGGAGTTGATCTCTTCGAGCTTGACGACCTGCAGCCCGGAGCCATCCTCCGCAATAGCGGCGGCCCGCATTGCAGGCCCTGAAAGCAGGAGCAGCAGCGCCGGGAAAAAATATTGTTTAATGTTCATCATGGTACGCACTGCCCCGGCCCGCGCCGGGATTGCCTAGTATAGCCTTGCACATGAACCGGGGAATGTCAATGTCGGCAGTACCCACGCAGCGGCAGACTCCGGCCTTTAGCCAGCCCCGGCGGAAAACCTGTGGGGGAGTTCCCGCAATGGAGAGTCGGCATCTGAATTAAACCCGCAGGCCAACGCCACACGCCCGGGCCGCCGGCGCCGCCACAAACCCTTTATGCGCTTATTCCTAGCATCCGGTTTTTCGGCGGCCGTTATCGCCAGGGTCCGGGAGCTGCAGACTTTTGCGGCGCCGCATCTGGGCGGGACCGTGAAATGGGTGGAACCGGACAACATACACCTTACCTACGCGTTCCTGGGCGAAGTTCCCGGGGACAGGGCGCAGGCGGCAATAAAGAGCGCAGAGCGCTGCGCCGGCCTTTTTAAACAAATTGAAGTGCGCCTGAACGGCCTGGGTGCTTTCCCCTCGCTGGAGCGGCCGGCCGTACTCTGGCTGGGACTCGCTGAAAGTTCACCAGGATCTTTAAAAACGCTTGCGCAGAACCTTTCCGCCGCCCTGGCCGAGGAAGGTTTTATGCCGGACCTGAAGTTCGAGCCGCATATCACAATTGGCCGCCTAAAAGCGCCGCCGGCCCCTGGCATAACAGGCGAACTGCGCAGCAAGGCCGCGGAACTTGCGGCGGCAAGCGTAATAACCTCCGTGGAAGTTCTCGAAAGCCGGCTTGGCGGCGCCGGCCCAAAATACAAGATACTGAACTCGACCCGGCTTTTATAGCCCCGGCACCGGGCGCTGCCGGCGCCCATAAAAAACCCGCCCCCCTGTTACGGGGGGCGGCTTTCCTTTTAGACCATACTTCAGAGCTTACCGGAAGTTCACCTTTACCGGCAACGGCTCTACGGTCACAGGGCCCGGGTTCACGTCACGGACTTCAGCCGGCGCGTCTTTGTTTCCCAGCATCATCCTGACCTCGTCTTCGACCTCCCCCGCCAGCAGGGGAATATAGTGTCTGATGGTCTGCCACATATTAAGCTGGGGGACGTCGGCTACCAGGGCGGATATCTTGGTGACATCTTCGCCGCGGCCGCCGGTCTGCGCGAACGTGGCCACGGTGGTGCAGCCCGCCGGAGTGGGGATATAATCGTTGTCGCCGCGCACCAGTATTCCCTCTATCTTTTTAGTGTCCAGGTTGAACACGGCCGAACCTGAGTTCCCGCCGAAGGTGTCCAGGTCCGCCACGAAGTAACCTATGGTACCGGCGTCACGCACAGCGGCATCCCCTGCCACTTTAAGCGGCATCCCGGAGGGATGGCCTATAACGAACAACTTGGTGTCTTTGCTGATCTCGCCGGTTCGGTTGACCAGCAGCGGTTTGTGCCGGGCAACCTCCCGGTCGAGCTTTATAAGCGCATAGTCAGCGCCCACGGTCTGGCCATCGGGATTCGGGGTACCGGCCTCCCCGCTCAGAAAACGCTTCACTATCTTGGAGCAGGAGTAAACCTCGCTCTTGGCCACCGACGAAGGCCCGGCTTCCCCGGCTTTCGCGACCTTGAAACCAAAAACAATTTTTGTGTCCGCGCAGGCAGCTTCGCTCTTTACACAGTGGCCGGCGGTCATCACCAGGTCTTTCCCCACCAGCGAACCGGAGCAGAAAGCGCCCATATTCTGTTCCCTGAACTTTTCATCTGGACAAAGCCCCATGGCCGCGCCCATCGTTTTAGTGGTCAGGTCATACTTGCCGGTAGAGGTATTTTCCACTACCTTATATGATTTCCATAAAGAGACCACAGAATTGGAAAGGGACTGTATCGCAGACGAAGCCTCGTAGTAATCCAGGCGGTTATCATCGCCGTATATGCTTTTTCCCGCCGAATCCATAGAGAAGGAGAACACGGGCAGCGCCAGCACCGCCACCGCGCTCAAAGTTGCTTTCACAAGGTGCTTCATATCATTCCTCCAGATTTCTCTTCGTTGACCAGATCAACCCGAACTTCCACGACACCATGTTATACAACCGCGCTTGATGTTTGTCAATAGCCGGGGGGCCTATCGTTAAAAAGGCCAAAAGACCCAGATAATCTGGAACATGCCGGCCGGTTGATAAAAATATACGCAAAAAAACCGCCCCCCCTTGCCGCGGGGGAGGGGGGCGGTCTTAACGGACAAAACGCCCGGGTTTATTCGACCTTGAAAGGATCCCTGATTAGCGGCATGACGACACGGGTATTATCCGCTGGCATCACCATCAACATATCCCTTACATCTATATCCACGTACCCGGCAAATCTCTCCGCCGGCAGCTTGGGGATGAAAGACGAAAGCTCGGAAATCTTGGTAACATCCTCGCCGCGGCCGCCGGCCTGGGGGAAAGTCGCCACAGTGTCGCAGCCGGCTGGTGTCGACGTGTAATCTTCGTCGCCGCGCACCAGTATACCCTCTATCTTGTTGGTGGCCAGGTTGAACACCGCGGAACCGGAGTTGCCCCCGAAAGTGTCCAGGTCCGCCACAAAATAGCCAGGCCTGGAAACGTCGCGGACTTTAGAGTCAGCGGCCACTTTGAGTGGCAGACCGGAGGGATGCCCGATCACGAATATTTTAGTGTCTCTCTTTATCGCGCCGGTCCTGTTGATGGCCAGGGGGGCATGGCCGGTTACTTTGCGGTCCAACTTTATCAGCGCGTAGTCGGCGCCCAGGCCCGCGCCAAGGTAGCGTTTTACAATAGAGGAACAGGTATACACTTCACTTTTAGCTATGGAAGAAGGCCCTGTTTCTCCGGCCTTGCCGACCTTGAACCCGAAAACCAGTTTGGTATCGGCGCAATCTGCCTCGGTCTCTATACAGTGCCCGGCGGTCATCACGAGATCTTCGCCTACCAGCGAACCGGAGCAGAAGGCGCCGATTTTCTGATCGCGGAATTTTTCAGAGGGGCAAAGATTGCGGGCTTCGCCCAGCGTCCTGGTGGACAGGTCGTACTTGCCGGTAGAGGCATTGGCCACTACCTTATAGGATTGCCACAGCGACACCACGGAATTGGAAAGGGTCTGCATGCCGGCGGAGGCTTCAAAATAGTCAAGACGGTTATCCGGGCCGTATATGCTCCTGCCTTCCGCGAAAGAAAGTACGGGCAGCGCAAGGACCACCGCCGCGCCCAAAGTTGCTTTCATCAGGTTCTTCATAAATAATCTCCTCACCTATGTCCGCCGCGTTAACTGCGATTATAGTGTAGCGCCCCGCATGATATGCGTCAAATGCCTATAGCCCCATGTCCGCATGGGCCTTTAGGGCAGCCGCGGGGTTTTCCCCCTGAGCCTGCTACTTTACGGTAAGTGAGGTGGTATAAGCCAGGTAGCGCCTGGTTATTTCCGCTTTTGAAAGTTTTTCCGTGCTTCTGACGCTGAAGTTTTCAACGCTGAAGGAAGACATCACCGTGCCATAGGCCATAGCGCGCTTCAAAACATTGAAATTGCGCCAGTCCGCGGAAGCGGCCAGGTAGCCCATAAAACCGCCGGCGAAAGTGTCGCCCGCTCCGGTGGGGTCGACCACCCTCTCTACCGGGTGAGCGGGCATGGCAAGAACTTCTTTGCCGTAGAACAGCATTGAGCCGCTGTCCCCGCGCTTTATCACCACCGCCTGCGGCCCCATCCGGGTCAGTTTCTTGGCGGCGGTAATAAGGTTGTATTCCTTGGTCAGCTGGCGGGCTTCCTCTTCGTTCATAAAGCACAGGTTCACTTTGGAGAGCAGCCTCTTAAGGGACGCCTGCTTGAGCGTTATCCAGTAATTCATGGTGTCGCAGGCCACAAGCCGGGGCTTATCCATCTGCCTGAGCACATCCCACTGAAGGTCAGGGTCTATGTTGGCCAGAAAAAGCACGCCGCATTTGCTGTGCGTGCCGCTCAAGCTGGGTTTGAACTGCTCAAAAACGTTAAGTTCCGTAGCTATGGTGGCAGCGTTCTTGAAATCCTTGTCGTAACGCCCCTTCCAATGGAATGTTTTGCCGGACATTACCTGCATGCCTTCAAGATCTATGTTGCGGCGCTTAAGCAGCCGGCAGAAAGGCTGCGGGAAATCCTTTCCCACCACACCCACCAGCCTGACCGGGGAGAACTGGGACGCTGAAAGCGAAAAATGCACCGCAGAACCGCCCAGCCCCTTGATGGTACGCCCGTGTATGGTTTGAACGGAGTCCAACGCTACGGAACCCACAACCAGGATGTTCTTTTTCATAATGTTGCAAGCGACGCGGGAATTTATCCTTAGAAACAGAATACTACGTTACTTTTTAGCAAATGGGGACCATGTTGGCAAGTTACGACGCACGCGCCTGTTCTTATTTACCGCCGGGAAAGGGCATGCACCACGTTTTACCCGCCCGGGAGCGGGGAATTTGGTAAAATCATGCTTATGGACGCCAAACGCAAGGCCGCCGATTTTGAAGTGGAATTCGGCGGTTTCGAAAAACTGATGCCCCACAGGATAAAAAATATCCTCATGGTGGCTTCTCTGTACGACTCCTTCCTGCTGGCCGACGATGACAGGCTTAACGAAGCCCTGTTCGGGGAAATGCCGGATTCCGGCGCCCGCGCAGCGCCGAAGATCACCCGGGTGGCCACCGCGGAACAGGCCCTGGACAAACTTGCCGGCGGCGCTTACGACCTGGTGATCGCCATGATACAAGCAGGGGAAACCGACATGCCGGAATTTTTCCGGCAGCTTAAGACCGGCCGGCCGAACCTCCCGGTAGTACTGCTTTCCTTCAATATCCAGGACATAAAGAACATTCCCGGGGAAGCAAGGGACCTGGCCGACGGGGTCTACCTGTGGAGCGGAGACACGCGCATTTTTTCCGCGATAATAAACATCATAGAGGACGCCCGGAATTTCGGGCATGATGCAAAAGTAGGTGTACAGGCGGTACTGCTGGTGGAGGATAACATAAAGTTCTATTCCTCCTACCTGCCGGTCATCTATACCGAACTTTTAAAACAGACCAACATAGTAATGGCGGAAGAGCTCAACCCGGCAAAAAAGAACCTGCGCCTGCGCGCCCGGCCGAAGGTGCTCTTCTGCAGCAATTACGACGAGGCCTGGGCGATTTACGAAAAGCACAAGGAAAACCTGCTGGGCGTGATAAGCGACATAGAGTACCCGCGCGGCGCGGTGTGCGACCCGGAAGCCGGGCTGGAACTTACGCGCCGGATAAAAGCGGAAAAACCGGACATGCCGGTCCTCCTGCAGTCCTCTAATTCCAAATTCGCGGCCGCCGCCGGCGCCTTGGGGGCGTCCTTCATGCACAAGGCCGCGCCGGACCTTTCCAGACAGCTGCGCGCCTTCATACTGCGCTACTTCGGGTTCGGCGACTTCATCTTCTCCGACAAGACCGGCCACGAATTCGCCCGCGCCGCGGACATGAAAACCATGCTGAAACTGCTCCAGGTCGTGCCACTGGAATCCATTCTGTACCACGCCGGCCGCAACCATTTCTCCAAGTGGCTGTTCGCCAGAACGGAGTTCGAGACGGCCTACCACATCCGCCCGAAAAAAATCTCGGAATTCAGCAACCCCGAAGGCCTGCGCAAATACCTCATAGAAACACTGCACCAGTTCATACACAAAACGCAGCTGGGCACGGTGCTTAAATTCGACCGCCGGCTGTTCGACAACTCAACCCCCTTCGTAAAAATAGGCTCCGGCTCCATAGGCGGGAAAGCCCGGGGACTGGCGTTCGTTGATTTCCTGCTCAGCAAAAGCGACCTGGAAGCGCGCTGGCCCGGCGTGACCGTAACGGTGCCGAACACGATTGTGCTGGCCACCACGGTGTTCGATTTTTTTATGGAGCAGAACGGTCTGGACGCGGTTTTGAACGAAAACCATTCCGACGAACACATGGCCGCCATTTTTGAAAAAGCCCGCCTGCCGGACTATGTGAGCCGCGACCTGGAAACCGTAATAGAAAAGCTGGACGGCCCGCTGGCGGTGCGCTCCTCCTCGTTGCTGGAAGACTCCAAAACCCAGCCTTTCGCGGGCGTCTACAAGACCTACATGCTGCCCAACAATAACCCCGACCCCGCGCGCCGCCTGGCGGAGCTGGAACTGGCGGTGAAATTTATTTACGCTTCCGTGTTTTCAAAGGAAGCGCGGGCCTACCGCAAGCTGAACCCCCTGGTGATAGACGAAGAAAAGATGGCGGTCATAATACAGCGGGTGGTGGGCCGCACCAACCCGTCCGGTTTTTTCTACCCGGCTTTCTCCGGAGTCCTGCAATCCTACAACTACTACCCGGTACCGCCGCTGACGGCGGAAGACCCCATAGCGCACACGGCGCTGGGGCTGGGCAAGACAATAGTAGAGGGCGCCAACGCCCTGAGGTTCTCCCCCGCGCACCCTCATAACCTTCATCAATTCTCCACGATCGCGGATTTCCTGGCCAATTCACAGAAAAACTTTATAGCGCTGGACATGACGGACGCCTCCGCCCCCCCGCGTTACGACACCGAACCCGCCCTGGTCAAGGCCGGCATAACTATAGCGGAGGCGGACGGAACGCTGGCGCTGGTAGGCTCTACCTATTCCCGGGATAACGACAGGGTGTCCGACGGCATAGCCGAACCCGGCCCCCGCCTGGTGACCTTCGCGCCCATCCTCAAGAACGAGGCCCTTCCGCTGGCCGGCATACTCGAAGCCCTGTCCGCGCTGGGCAAGGACGCCATGGGGTCGAATATCGAGATGGAATTCGCCTGCGATTACGACCCCGGTTCGGGCAGTGCCGCTTTCAACATACTGCAGATGCGCCCTATGGTATCGCGCAGCCAGGTAAGAAAAGTCTCTCTCAGGGATATCCCGCCGGAAAACCTGCTGTGCCTGAGCTCGCAGGCTCTGGGCAATGGCGCTCACCGGGACATTTCCGACCTGGTATACGTCATACCGGAAGCGTTCAACCCGCTTAAAACCCTGGAAATAGCCGCCGAAATCGGCGAGATAAACAACCGCCTCAGGCAGGAAGACCGCCCCTACCTGGTGATAGGCCCGGGCCGCTGGGGGTCCAGCGACCCGCTCCTGGGGATACCGGTCAAGTGGAACCATATCTCCAACTCGCGCATCATCATTGAAGCGGCCTACGGGGATTTTGTCGTGGACCCGTCCTATGGCACTCATTTTTTCCACAACGTAACTTCCCTGGGCATAGGCTACTTTACGATCCACGCCACCACGGCCGAATCCTTCATAAACTGGGAGCGGCTCACAGCCGAAAAGCCCCTGCAGGAATTCTCCTATATCCGGCACCTGCGCTTTGCGCGCCCGCTGGACATCCGCGTGGACGGCGCGGACGGCCGCGGCGCGGTGGCACTTTCCTGAGGAACCAGGCGGCGCGCCCCCTACCAATATCCGGCCAAAAAATGATAAATTAACTCCATGAAAATCCTCGCACCCCTGCTGGCGGTAATGCTGCTGTCGTCCGCCTGTTCAAAACAGTCCGATAAAGTCGTAGCACGC
The DNA here is from genome assembly GCA_001800275.1 of Elusimicrobia bacterium RIFOXYA12_FULL_57_11. Lineage (GTDB taxonomy): Bacteria > Elusimicrobiota > Elusimicrobia > Elusimicrobiales > UBA9959 > UBA9959. Next base: position 46,559 of record MGVB01000122.1, on the reverse strand, counting down.
ATAGGCCCGGAAAAGATAACGGAAGCCTATTTGCAGGAAAAATTAGGTGAAATAAGCCCCGCTGCGCAGGAATACCTGTCCACCAAGCCCGGCCGGCGGCAGCTCCTCGACGTCATAATACACGAGCGCCTGATGCTGCTGGCCGCCCGCAAAAGCAGGGTGGTTTCCGGCACGGAATTTAAAACCCGCATCGCACAGAAGGAAGCCGAGATGGCGGCCACTCTGGCTGCATACAGGGATTTCATGCTCACAAAGATGTGGGTGGAGGATATGCGCGCGGGGGAACTCAAGGTAACGGAAGGAGAAGTGGACGAATATTACCGGAAACACCCGGACACGGTAACGCTGACCCATATCCTCATGTCCGACAAAGAGGCCGCCGAAACCGTATATAAAAAGCTGAAAAGCGGGGCGGATTTCGAGAAACTGGCCCGTCAGTACTCGCTCGACCGGGAAAGCGTGCGCCTGCCCCCCGTCATGTACGGGGAATTTCTGCCGGAGCTGGAAGACATGGCCTTCAAGATGCGCGTAGGCGAAACGCAGGGGATAGTAAAAACCCCGCTGGGTTTCCATATAATCAAAAAGCTGGCCCAGGCCAGGGCGGACGAAGCGGTTGCCCGCGAGCGAATACGCAAAATACTGGAAAAAAAGAAGTTCGACGCATACCTGGCCAAATTCCAGGAAAAGATAAAAGTGGAGGTTCTGGATGAAAACTACAAGTAACTTTACCGCCGTAAAAATGGGTTCCGGCCCGGTAGGCCGCGCCCTGCTGCTCCTGGCCGCGCTCTGCTGCCTGCAGCGTCCGGCCGCCGCTAAAATAACGGAAGGCCTGGCCGCCAGCGTCAACAATGAGCCGGTAACCATTTCCGAGTATGAAAAAGCCAAGGTCGCCCTGGCCGAACAATACGCCGCGGCCATGCCCGATTTTTTCCAGCAGGCCGACGCGGCCGCCCAGCTAGATAAAGCCGCGCTGGACAAACTTATAGACGAAGCCCTGCTGCGCCAGAAAGCCGAAGCCCTGAAGATAAAAGTTTATGAGCGCGAACTGGAGAACGGGCTTACGGAAATACGCAAACGGTTCGCCACCACCCCCGAAGGCGCCCAGATGCCGGCGGACAAGGCCGAAGAGGCTTTCCGCTCGGAACTAAAAAAAGAAGGGTTGACCATGGAGGAATTCCGCGAAAAGATACGCAGGCAGCTCATGGTGCAGAAACTTGTGCAGGACACGGTAAAAGCGCGCGTAAAATTGCCGGGCGACGCGGAAGTGAAATCTTATTTCACCAACATACAGCTGATGCTCAAAGATTCCG
>MGVB01000122.1:33813-45232 GCA_001800275.1 Elusimicrobia bacterium RIFOXYA12_FULL_57_11 | reverse complement strand
CTCGATGCTGAAGCGATGCAGGACCTGAAGGCCATAGCCAACCGCTTCCGGGAACTTACGGCCGAACGCCTGCGCCTGCGCCATATACTTATCAAGGTAAAAGAAGGCGCCTCGCCCGAAGAAACCGCAGCCGCGCTAAAGCAAACGCAGGAGATTCAGCGGGAAATAGCGGGCGGGCTTGATTTTGATACGGCCGCCCCGAAGTATTCTCAAGACCCGGAAAGCGCCAAGAACGGCGGCGATCTGGGCTACGTGGTAAAAGGCATGCTGCCGGAAGAAATAGAGAAAACGGCTTTTGCGCTGGCGGTAGGGGACAACTCACAGCCGCTGCGCAGCAAGTTCGGCTGGCACATACTCCGGCTGGAAGAAAAGCGCGCCGCCCAGAAACTGCGCTACGACAGCGTTAAAGACGACCTGGAGCAGGTCCTGTCCCAGAGCAGTTTTGCCGCGGAACTGTCCGCCTACCTCAAAGAACTGCGCAAGGAAGCGAAGGTACAGGTTTTCCTGGAAGAAAAGAAGTCTTAAGACAAACCGCGCGCCGGTCCACAAAAACCCGTCAGGGAACCTGCTCAAGCTTTACGGGAGGGCTTTTCCTGGGCACGGAAATGGTGGCATATCTTTCGCGCACCCCCCGCTCCACGCCGACCACCATCGCCAGAGGGTCCACGCAATACTTCACTACGGTAGCTTTCGCGCCGCGCTCCACACTCCTGATCTTGAAGATACCGTTGGGCAGATCGGAAACCGAGAACAGGAGCAGCAGGTCCGAACCTGAAAAGTCATGGCGGATGTCTGTTATCCCGCGCGGAGAAGCGAACGCCAGCCAGACAGCCGAACTCTTGAAGATCTTATAGTCCACCGGGGCGGCTATCAGCGTAACCCCGTCCTGGCCGGGGTTGCGCCCCAGTTCCGGCATGGCCGCGCCCGCCAGGCGCGGCTGTACCGCTGCGGGGGAGGATATTTTCTTAAACATCTCATTATCGCGCAGGCTTACCGGCGTGGCCTCTTTTTCCGCACGCTCGCCCATACCCATAAGCGCCTGCATGTCGTTTTTAGGCTTTTCCGCCACGCCGTCAAATTTAGCGTCCCTCACCAGCATGATGGCACCCTCGGCACGGATAGAGGACGATGAAAACCCTTTGGGGGCAGACAGCCTGGCAGCCTTAGGCAGGCCATACAGCATCACCCGCTCCCCTTCGTCTTTCCTGGCTGCCGCCTCCCAAGCCTTCCTGGAGGCCCGTTCACCAACAAGGTTCACCAGCATTAAAATGAAGAAGACCCCGATCAAAACCAGGAAAAAGTATATGAGGCCCCTGATAGTTTTAATTTCCATGTTTTTCATTGTACAACAATTTAAAGATTCGGTATCATTTTTGTAACAGGCCTTGGGTAAACTAGTCTTGGTGACGGTCTGGCATAGAACATTTAAAGCCTGATCGTTCACCGGACGCACAGCGAATCAACAGGCAGCCGGAGACCGCTATGAAATATTGGGCCTACGTCAACAATGAAATCCTGGGGCCGTTCGAAAAGGACAGCTTGTTAAAGCTTCCGGCTTTCACCCCTTCGCTGCTTATCTGCCCGCAGACCCCGGTAGGCGAAAAAACCGAAGACTGGAAAGAAGCGGCCACTTACCCCGAAATATCCGCGGCAATGACCCCCGGCACGCTGCAGAGCGCGCCTGCTATCTCCCAGGAGCAGCCTTCAATAACGCAGCCTGGCCGGGACCTCAAATCCCTTACTCCCGCTCCCGTTGACCCGGTACCCCCGAAAGAGAGCAATTTAAGCGGCGTTCCCGTGGAAGTCAACCACCTGGAGCGTTCCGGACACACAGCCCCGGCACAGACACCGGTGGCGCAGTCAGCCTCCAGTTTCGACCCGATCTCCATTTCTTCTATCGCCAAGAAAGCGGACATGCTCGCGGCGACAGAAATCCCCGCCATAGTCCAGGAAAATTTCCCGTCCAAAGAAACGCAGCAGTCTTTTCCGGCTCCTGTACCGGAACCTATACAGCCCGCGGGCATTGAATCTTTTCAGCATCCGGCAATAGTGCAGGCCTCCGTCACCGTTCCGAACAACCACGCGCTGGAAGAGTTGGAACGCAAACTGGAAACACTGGCGCAAAACGCGATAAGCCGCCAGGACCTGGCCGCCGCCGCCGACCCCCTGAAAATGAAGCTGGACCAGATGGGCGAAGTACTGGCGAACATGAAGAACTCCCAATTCCAGCGGGAAATAATGGATAAACTGGCCTATCTCGAGAACGCGGTCGGAGAGATAAGATCCGGCCTTAAGGACAAGCCGGCTCAAGCGGCCCCGCTGCAGGAAGTTAAGGTTAAACCGGCGCCGGCCATTAGCCCAAAAACCACGGTTATCGTGGACCAGGGAAGCAGAGGATTCAGTATCGGCGCGATATTCGGCGCTATTATAGGCTTCATTTTCAAGACTATCATGACACTGGCACTGCTGAGCGCGGTGGCCTTTGCAGCCGCCATAGCGCTCAAAAACGCCGGGGTTTTTGACGCCTCAAAGTTCATCCCCTTCCCGGTGCCGTTCCTTAGTTCCGGGGCAGGAACAGCCGCCACAGCAGCAACAGCCGAAAACACGAGAACAACCGCCGCAATGGCGCAATTCGAAGCTTTGACCTCCGCCCAACCCGAAGCGAAGACGGAAACCAACACAATGCCCGACGCTTCCCCCGAGATTATTTACTTCGCCCGCTATTACACCGCCAGCGCGGGCGGCGCCAAGCTGGAGGATAAAATCCTGGAAATAACGGCCGCCGCCGGCGGGAACTACAGCCAGGCCAACTGGCAGGCTAAAAAACTTGGCCCGGACCTGTACGAGGCCGCGGCCGTTATCCCCGTTAAGACCGGGAATATGACCTTCACTTACAGTGTTGACTACGCGAAGAAAATCCTGATACCAGTTGATCCCGCAGGCAAAACCGCGTTCGACGCCCTGGGAAATACCACTGCCGCCAAGGCAAAAAAAACCGGCCGCAAAGCGTCGAATAAAAGTATTAACAAAACCGCCGCAGCGACGCCGGCCGCCAAAGCAAAAGCCGGCACGGCCGCGGCAAAGAAGCCCGCCAAGCCTGAAGATGAATACGAATACGTGTACGAGGACGAGTAAACCGGCCGCGAGGGCCTTACTTGCGCGCTATCGAAAGCCTTTTCCTTGCGGCGCGTTCTTTCAGCGCTATCTTGATAAGCCTCTTAAGCACTGCCGCGGGTTTAAGTCCGGTCTTCGCCCATAACCGCGGATAAAGGCTGTGGGAAGTGAACCCGGGCAAAGTGTTTATTTCACAGAACCAGAACTTTTTTTCGTTCCCTGGCGCCAGCAGGAAATCTATACGCGCAAGCCCGCAGCAGCCCAACGCCTGGAAAACCTTTACCGAAAAAATCCTGATAGCGGCCGCGGTCGCGGGGGCAAGCGGGGCGGGCAGCAAAAACTTCATGCCGTTATCGTCGAGGTATTTAGCCTCGTAATCAAAAAACTCATGGCCGCCCTGTGGGACCACTTCCCCGGTAACGCTGGCGGAAGCCCGCGCCGCCGATCCCAGCACGCCGCACACTATCTCCCGCGCGCGGTCCACCCCCTTCTCTATTATCACAGCCGTGTCGAACCGGAAAGCGTATTCCACCGCTTTTCTCAGGTCTGCGGCTTTCTTGACTTTAGATATCCCCACGGAAGAGCCTTGAGCCACCGGCTTCACGAAAAGCGGGAACCCCATACGCGCCGCTTTCTTCAGCAGCGGTCCCATAACCGGGCGCTGGTAAGCGCGTATCACGACGTGCGGCAGCACCGGCACGCCTTCTATAGCCGCCAGTTCCTTCGAAATGACTTTATCCATCCCCACCGCCGAAGCGGCCACGCCGCAGCCGGCGTAAGGCACACCAAGCAGCTCAAGCGCCCCCTGCAGGACCCCGTCCTCGCCGGTGGCTCCGTGGATAACGGGGAAAATAGCGTCGGGGCGCAGACGGCCGCCGCCTTGTTTTACCAGGCAGCCGGCCTCGAAAGAGGGTTCGACTCTGGGCCCGGAAAGTTTTTGGCCGGCAGTCAGGGCCTTGCGCGATACTAGCCGCCAGCCGCCAGTGCGCGGGGCGTAAAGAGGCAGCACGGTAAACCCGGCGTTCACAAGCTCGGCGCAGACGGTTTTAGCCGACTCGATGGAAACTTCATGCTCCGGAGACTTCCCGCCGAATATTACGCCGATTATTTTTTTTGTCATAAAGCTCTCCTGTGTTCTTTTAATCCCGCCTGCCGCTTATGATCCCCCCGCCCAGCACCCTGTCGCCATCATAAAAAACCACCGATTGCCCCGGGGCCACAGCGAACTGGGGTTTTTCAAATATCACTCCGGCATTCCCGCCGGCCGCCGGCGTTACACGGCAGGCCGGGGGTTGATGCCGGTAACGTATCTGCGCCGTAGTGTCAAAAGGCGCGTCAGGAACCGGCGTAAGCCAGTTCAGTTCCTTAACACTGAACGCTGTTGAGCAGGCGGCCTCCAGCGGGCCCAGCACCACTTCGTTGGTTACGGGGCGCAGCCCGGTGACATAAAGGCGGCTGCCGCCGTACACACCGGTGCCGCGGCGCTGGCCTACGGTAAAATTAAAGAAACCTTCATGCGTGCCGAGGCGTTTACCGGCTGCGTCCACTATGGCGCCTCTCCCTGGTTTTACGGAAGGGCTGTTCTTTAAGTAGGTGTTATACTTGCCGCTGGTCACAAAGCAGATGTCCTTGCTTTCGACCGCCGCGGCGGATGGCAGACCGAGTTCGGCCGCTATGCGGCGTATCTCGGTTTTTGCCATTCCCCCCAGCGGGAACAGGAGGCGGCTTAGCTGCGCCCTTTTCAGACAATAAAGGAAATAGCTCTGGTCTTTGAGAGGGTCCGCCCCGCGGAAGAGCCCGTGGCCGTCCGGGGTTTTCCTGATGTCGGCGTAATGCCCGGTGGCCAGGTAGTCCGCCCCCAGGCTGTGGGCAAGACCGGTGAGGTAAGAAAATTTGAGGTAGCGGTTGCACTCCACGCAGGGATTGGGCGTGGAGCCGGCCAGATAGCCCTCCACGAAATTCTTTATAACTTTCTCGGTAAAAAGCCCCTGCGCGCTTTTGAAATAATGCCGTATCCCCAGCGCGTCGGCGGAACTGCGGGCCCGGACCGCGCTGTCGGCGCCGCCGCAGCACTTTATGGCGCCCTTCTCTTCGGCGAAAAGCCGCAGCGTCACACCTATAACCTCATACCCCTCCTTTTTTAAGAGGGCCGCTGCCACGGAGGAATCAACCCCCCCGGACATGGCGACAACGACTTTCTTCATTCCTACATTTTAGTATTTTGTTGGCAGCCCGGGCAGAGCAGGGAATAACCTATAGATACCCAGTATGGGATAGACGGGATAAGGCCCGGCGAACCCGAAAGAGGGAACCCTTGCGTGGTTTCCTCTTCCGGGTGCGCAAAGGTACTACCCGGCCACCCCGACCGTACCGTAAAAGCGCTTGAAATAAAAAGCGGGGCGGCGTTCACGCCGTCCCGCTTTTAAGCTCGTGGATGCTTGTTATTGTCCGAAATCGAAACCTTTGAAGAGGTCTTCTTCCGCCTGTCCGGCGGCGCCGGCGGGTTCGCCTGGGGTGCCGGCCACGGGGGCTTTCCCGACGGGCTGCACGGGCATGGGAGCCTTGGCGCCGGGCAAGGCCTGCATGCGGCCCCTGCCCTCGCCCACAGGTTCCACCGTCATCCTGCGGACCCCCTCGGCGAACGCCAGGAAACCGGAATCCATGTTGTAATAAAGGCGGAACGGGGTTTCTTTTATCTGCGGCTCATAGGCTTTGCCCAGGTTTATCTTCTGCTGGTCCCAGCCTGGATTGTAAACCAGCTTCCCGCGCATATCCACAATATTGTCGGTCATAGGCACGGAGAAATGGATTTTATACAATCCCATGGAGTCGGTCAGCCCGGGAGAAAAAGAAAAATTAATGGCGCCGGAGGTATTCTCCCCGGCCAGTTCGGCAAAAGGATCGCCGCCGTCGGTCCCCCTCCTTGCCTGCGAATCGGACACCACCTTTACGGTAACGCCCTCTACGGGGTTGCCTTGGTAATCGGTTATCAGCCCCTGTATATTGCCGTCCAGGAACACACCCATCTTCGTGGTCGAAAAGAAAATAAAGTCGCGCTTGCCGGCAACTTTTTTGGTAAGGTTCAGATCCGTCACGCGCTGCTCGGTAAAATCGGTAACCTTCAGGGCCTTAAGCCCCCCGAAACAGCCCGCCAGCGGCAGGCAGAGCGCGGATAAAACCGCAAGCCTTGGAATTGTTTTCATGTTCTATTCACCCGTTACAACAAGCTGCCCCTCGTCGGTTTGCAGCGCACTATCAACCGACGAAGCTGCCGCCTCCTCCGGAACCTGCGTGACACCCTCTTTTCTGGCGTCAAGCTTTGCGTCAGGATAGGCGTTGGCTTTAACAAAGAACACCACCCTGCGATTCTTGCGGCGGTTTTCCTCGGTATCGTTAACAGCCACGGGGTGGAATTCTCCGTAGCCTATTGCGGCCATTCTCTTGGGAGCGAAGCCGGCGTCCAGGAAATACCTTACCACGCTGGTAGCCCTGGCGGTGGAAAGCTCCCAGTTGGTGGCAAATTGCCTGGTGCGGATCGGTACATTGTCGGTGTGGCCTTCCACTATGATATCGTTCTTCAGAGAAAGGGTTTTGAGTACCACGGCCAGCTTGTCCAGTTTGGAGTTCATATCCCCGGTTATCTCCGCGCGCCCGCTTTCGAAAAAAGAGAATTGCCCCTGCTCTTCCAGGGTAATGCGCATCCCTTCCTTGTCCATCTTCACCTGGCCCTGCATCTGCCCCTCTTTCATCATCGCCTCTATCTCCTGCTGGGCTTTCTGCATATCTTTGTTCAACGACGCGGAAAGGGCGTACAGGATAACGAAGAAACAGACCAGCTCCGTCATAAGGTCGGCGTAATTTATAAGCCAGGGCGGCGCGGGGTGGCCTATCTGGGCAACCCTGGGGTCGTCCTCCGAAATCATATTCCTGGCTCGTAATGGCATAGGAACTTATTCTCAGGCCGCTATACCTGCGCCTGCCCACCCTCGCCTTCAGCGCCGGGAGCGGCAGGTTTGGCTTCCTTTTTAACGCTGACGCGCTTGGAAGGCTCGAGATACGCCTTAAGGTTGGCCTCCACTACGCTCGGGGTGGAGCCGCTCTGCAGCAGCAGCACGCCGCGGATGATAATCTCTTTGACAAAAAGTTCCTCTTCGGAGCGGTGCTTGAGCTTGCCCGCCATAGGCAGGAACAGCCAGTACCCGGCGCCCAGCCCGTAGAAAGCGGCCGCAAGCGCTATCGCCATAAGTTTGGGCACCTGCGCTACATCCTCTATGGAGGACAGCATCATGATCATGCCCAGCACGGTGCCGATGATGCCGAAAGCCGGCGCGTAAGTACCCAGCGCGTTGAATATTTCCCGGCCCACTTTGTGGCGCTCGCGGATAAAGTCCAGCTCGGTCTCGAGCATGTTCCGTATAAATTCATGGTCGGCGCCGTCTATGACCAGCTGCACCCCGCGCCGCAAGAAATCGTTATCCACGGCTTTCACATCGGCTTCCAGCGCAAGGAAGCCCTCTTTTTTAGCCTTCTGGGAAAGAGAAACGAAGGTGGAAACCAGCCGGGAGGTGTCCTCTCCCTTTGAGGTAAGCACCTGCTTGAGCACGTTACCCACCCGGATAACCGCGGAAAGGGGATAGTTTATGAGTATCGCGCAGAACGTGCCGCCCATAACTATGAGGAAAGCTTCCAGGTTGATGAAAGGCTTGAACCCGGCTATACCCTGCCCCAGATATACGGCGCCTATCACGAACCCGAAAAACACTATAATGCCGCTGAATGTAGCTATATCCATTTTTCACTCCAGGAACCGGGTTCAGGCTAAAAAAGCTTTTCTTCTTTTTTCGTAAAGCCCTCTATGGGGTTCACGCATTTGCGCTCGGCAAAAACCTTTTTTTTATACTCTATTACCTTGGCCACCACCTCGTCCACGGGGTTTTTCACGATAAAACGGTTCCCGGTGGCCAGGTTGAGAACGGTATCCGGCGCGGCCTCTATGCTCTCAATGATATCGGCATTTACCACTATCATGGTACCGTTAAGTTTTTCAAGTTTTATCATGGGATCGGTTATGCCTGCGGGTTAATTATACCTAAAATCGCGAAGGGACACGCGTCGGCGGGCGGCAGCCGTGGCGGCTGGCGTGTCAGGAGTGTTTTTTAAGCGCCCACTTCAGCCTGTCGCCGAACGATCCTTCAATGGCCTTGTAGCTTTCAATCTTGACAGTGAGCTCTGAGATAACCGCGGCGTTCTTCGCCTGGAGTTCCCTGGCGGCCGCCTCCTGCGCGGCATAGTCGGCGCGTTCAGCTTCGGACGCGTCTATTATTTCCGCGCGCTCGTGCTCCATCTGCTGTATTTTCTGCTTCAGGAACAGCATTTCCGACTCAAAGCGGGCCCGGTTCTCGCCTTCGGTCTTGAAATTAACGGTAAGCTGGGCCAGGTCATTTTGAAGCGCCCCGTTCTCTGCGGTAAGGGCGGACAATTTTTCGCGCAGGGCGGCCTGCTCGGAGGAGAATATTCCCACCTGCCGGTCGGCTTCGGCTTTCTGGGCGGCAATAGCGCCGGCGCCGGCTTCGAGCCGCTGTTTCTCGGTTTCAAGTTGGGCCAGACGCCCGGCAAGGTCGCTATGGCGCGCGGCAAGTTTGGCGTTTTCCGCTTCCATGGAGGCACGGGCTTCCTCCGCGGCATGCAGCTCACCGCGCAGCCCTTTAAGCTGGCTGTTATAATCTTCCTCCAGCTGGCGCCGCACGGAGATCTTGCCCTCCTCGGCCGCAGTATCGTATTTTGCGCGCATCTGGAAAATCCTGCTGTCCAGCTCGGCCTGGCTCTGGGCCGCAAGCCTGGACATCTCTATCTGGTGCGCCGCCGCCAGCCCGGACACCTCTTCCCGGTGCAGCCTTGTCATTTCCGCGGCCTGCCCGGCTTTCACCTTCTCTATTTCCACCTGCATCGCCGCGCGGGCGCCCTCGCTCTCCTGGCGGTAGCGTTTCAGGTCTTCCATCTGCGCGGCCATGGTCTGCGCCAGCTGCATTTTCTCCAGGCGCAGCTGGCCGCGTTCTTTGTCCATGGCGGCGTTAACGGCCTGCACTCTTGAAACAAAACCTTTAACCTTGAGCAGCTCGGAGATAGCGCGCATTTTCTCCCCGGCCAGGTCGGCCAGGGTCCTGTCTTTTTCCTGCATCTCAGCCTGGGCCCGCTCCTGGACCTTCTGTATTTCCACGTTCTTCTCGGAATTTTTCCGGTCCGCGATGGCCCCGAGTTCGGCCTGCAGCCGGCCTATCTCTTCACGCGCGGCGTCTTCGCGGCGCTTTATGTCGTCCGCAAGTTTATCTTCACGGTGTTTGAAATCTTCTTTAAGCCTTTCCTCGCGCATGCGCAGTATGGAATTTTCGGACTTAACCTCCGCTATTTCCCGCTCCTTCTCCGGCATCATCTTTATATAGGTCTCTACAGAAGCCCTTTCCCTGTCGGCGCGCGCCAGGTCCTCGCGGAGCTTGGACAGCTCTTTCTCCGTCATGGCCTTTTCCATGCTGAGGCCGCGGAATTCGTTCTTCAGCTCGCCCAGGCGTTCGTCAGAAGCCTTCAGAGAGCGGATGGTCTCTTCGCGCTCGGCAAGCGTTTTCTGCCACTGGCCTTTCTCGTCAAGCCACCGGCGCTCCATTTCCTGGAGGCGGTAAATAAAATGGCCTTCCACGTCGCGGCCCTGGGTCTCCCGCTCAGCCAGTTGGTTCTTAAGGGTGGACATCCAGGTCTCGCGTTCCTGCGCGAGCCTGGCCTCGAGCTCCTTTATCTTTCCTTTCAGGGAAATCCGTTCCTCTTCAACCTGGCTGTCGCGCCTGTCGCGGCGCATTTTTTCCTGTATATCCTTGAGCGAAGATTCCACGCGGGAAGAAAGCGCCTCGTCCTGCTGACTTTTCAGCGCGGCCATGAGGGATTTTTCCTTCTCCTGGGCTACAACCTTCTCCATTTCCGAAATCTTCTTTTCCAGCTTTTCTTTTTCTTCGGCCATGCGGGCGGTTTCAGCCGAGGCGGAATCCCTGGCCGCTGGCGCCGCGGGGCCGCCAAAAGCCTGCTGCGGCACAGGCAGCTGCGGAGCGGCAAAAGGCGCCGGCTGCCCGGGCCTGGGCAGCTGGGGCGGCGGCGGCAACCCGGGCTTCGCCATTCCCGGGGGGAAAGGCGGCATGCCGGGAAGGCCGGGCTTGGGGATCTTTGGCTTTTTGTCGTCCATATAAATTCGTTCCCTGCGACTATATTCTAGACAAAGCGGATTTCAGTTAAGTTAAAAAAATGTTAACAAGAAAATAGCGGTTTTACCGGCGAATCATTTTACCTGCCGACCTGCTGCTTGAAACCGGCCAGCCAGTCCTGCACCGCGGGGTCCCCGGAAAGGGCGGCGTAGCGCTCATAAGCCGCAACGGCCTCATCCACGCGCTGCAAAGCGTAATAAGACGCGCCCAGGTACTGCCAGACCGAGACCTCGCCGGGATTTATGGAAGAGGCGTACTCAAGATACTGCAGGCTCTCCTGGAATTTCCCCTGGTTGTAAGCGTCCGCGCCGGCCGCAAGGTACTGCCCCGCTTCCGCGGTCTTGGCGGGATCCGGGACGGTTTCAGGCTGGGCCCCGCCCATCTCTTTGAACTTCTGCCTCCGCTGATCCCCGGAGGACAGTTCTCCCCCGTCTATAAGATAGACTTCCTGGCTGTCCTGCTGGCGGAAACTTATCTTCCCCTCGGCTTCCAGGCTTTTTACGCCGTCCAGTATCCGCATCTGGGCCTCATCCACCTGGGAGGCGCTTATATCCCCGGAATACTCCATTATTTCCTTTATAGCGCTTACGGCGCCCTGGGACATGTTCGCGAATACCCTGTTCACCAGCTGCGGGTCGGCCTTATGCACGGCTTTGGCTATATCCTCGTTGCTTATGCTCCGGATAAGGGTCTGCATATCCTTATCTGAAAAATTAACTATGCCGTCGAACGTCAGGATTATTTTGCTGATCTTCTCGTAAATATCCGGTTTCTGGGTTTTCAGGTACTCTATGATGTTCTTCCTCGTATTGGGATCACTCTCTTCCAGCATTTTAGCCAGGCGCTCCACCCCGCCCATTACGAAATCCACGTTCTCGCGGACATCCTTATCTATGGCCTCTATCTGCTCGCGCGTCGCCTGCCGCACGGTAAGGGACTCCAGCGCCACCCGGGACTGCATCTCTATGGGCAGCATGGAAAGGGCCTGCCGTGAAAGTTCAAGCTTCAGGTAGCTTATTACCAGCGCTATCACCCAGGGATCTTCCTTCTTAAGGAGGAAG